>NZ_JBFADP010000066.1:0-43160 GCF_040641415.1 Streptomyces sp. NPDC020875
CATCTTACCCCACCCAGACCCAAACCCCCATGAATACTCTTGTTCGTGGTGTTCTGAGGTTTGAAGTACCTACCGGCGGGGCCCGGGGCCCGCACGCCGTTCATCGTTTCCGGACGACTGGGATAACGAGGGTAAACAGCCGTCGGAAGGGGATCTGCCGGTCATAGGAACCATCAATATCGGTGAGCGGAAACGAATCCGGAACGGAATGGAGCGGGGAGCGGGAACCGGAGGGCTGCTCAGGTGAGCAGGAAGTCGGCCTTGCCGGACTTGGCGCCCTGGATGAAGGCGGCGATCTCGCCCGGGGTGTAGATCAGCGCCGGGCCTTCGGGGTCGGCGGACTGTCTGACGGCGACCCGGCCGTCGGCCAGCTTCATCGTCTCGAAGCAGTTGCCGCCGTTACCGCCGCTCCACGGCTTGTGCCAGCCCACGTCGCCCAGCTCGGTGGCGGGCATGCCGTTGTATATGTGTTCCATTCATAGCTCCTTGCGGAGATCGTTGAGGATCTCCTTCGTGCGTTGTGCAGTCGCGGCCTGGGCCGCCATGCGGTCCAGAACCTCAAGGTGCGAGGCGACCTCGGGGCGGGCGTCGAGGTAGACGGCTCCGCTGAGGTACTCGCTGTACACCATGTCCGGGAGCTCGGGGACTGCGAACCGGAACAGCACGAACGGCCCGTAGGTGCCGGGGTGGTGTCCGGACGCGAACTCCGCGATCTGCAGGGTGACATGGGGCAGTTCGGCGCCTTCGAGCAGTCGGTCGATCTGCTCGCGCATGACGCCGGGACCGCCGACGGGCCTGCGGAACACCGTCTCGTCCATGATCACCCACAGTCTGGGTGCGTCGGGCTGGAGCAGCAGGGACTGCCGTTCCATCCGCAGCGCCACATGGCGCTCGATGTCGTCGGGGTCGGTCTGTCCGATGGCTCCGCTGAGCATGATCGCCCGGGAGTAGTCCTCGGTCTGCAGCAGACCGGGGACGAAGTGGGGCTCGTACGCCCGGATCAGGCTGGCCGCGCCCTCCAGGCTGACGTACATGCTGAACCAGCCGGGCAGGACGTCGTGGAACCGCTGCCACCAGCCGGGCTTGTTGGCCTCCTCGGCGAGTTCGATGAAGCCGCGCGCCTCCTCGTCGCTGATGCCGTAGGCGTCCAGCAGCAGTTGGACGTACGGGATCTTCAGCGCGACCTCGGCGGTCTCCATCCGGCGAATGGTGCCCGCGGCGACCCGGAGGACCTTCGCGGCTTCCTCGCGCCTGAGTCCGGCGCGCTCGCGCAGATCCTGCAGGCGCTTGCCGAGGACGACCTGCCCCACCGTGGGGGCGGACCGCGGTTCACTCACTTCGAAGACCTCCCCACGTGCTGATGCGTGCAGTCTGCCACGCGCCCAGTGTCGCTGAATATGCCCACTCTGAAAAATTCACAGTGACCCTTGCCAAAATGTCGATTGCAGCGCGACAGTGTTGGTTGTGAACCACGACACGCGCCACGCCCCACTCCTGGATCCGTGCTCGGAGGCCGACCACCACCGGTACGGCTTCGAGCTCCCGGCGCGCGTCGAGTACGTCTCCAGAGCCCGCCGTCTCACCGGGGACCGGCTGCGCTGCTGGGGGATCGGCGGGGACACGCACGACACCGCCATGCTGGTGATATCCGAACTGGTGACCAATGCCGTGGTGCACAGCGGCAGCCATCTGGTCGCCTGCGAACTGCTCAACGGTGTGGAGCAACTGCGGATCAGCGTGCGGGACCAGGGTTGTGGCCCCTCGGGCCCGCAGGTCTGCCATTCGCGCGAGGCCGAGGAACGGGGCCGGGGACTGCTGCTCGTGGAGGCGGTCTCCAGCTCGTGGGGCGCGCATTCGGCCCTGTACGGGGCCGGGCGGACCGTCTGGGCCGAGCTGGCGCATACGCACATTCCGTACGGCGTCTCCTTCCCGAGGGGCTCGGAGGGGCCGTGCTGAGTCACTACGCGGTCCTTCACCGGGCCGGTCACGGGGGCGCCGCCGGGGCGCATGCCCCCGGCACGGACCGAGGCGCGCAGGCCGTACGCGGTTCTCGCGCGCCGTATGCCGCCGGGTACGGGCCGGATGCCCGCACCTACCCCGGCTCCGGGTCCCGTACGCTCGCCGGTCCCGAGGCCCGTTCCGTCTCCGGCGGTCCGGAGCGCCGGGGCCGCAGGGCCGCTATCCGCACCACGACGGTCACGTACGGTCACCGCGCCGGGCGTGGCGCCGAAGCCATCGGCACCACGGGCGGCCCGGACGACCGGGACCGTACGACCCGGCTCGAACTGCCGCCCGTCCTCCGTCCCGCCCAGGGCAGTGACGCGGTCGGAGTGCCCGCCCGCTTCGGTTTCCGGCTGCTGGGCGGTCTGCCGAGAAGCGGCTGCGTCTACGCCGACCCGGACTGGTGGTGGTGGATCGTCCCCGCCGGGTCCGACGACGGGGTGACCTGGCCGCTGCCCGCCCACTACGCCCCCGGGGCACGGGTCCCGGGGATCCGTCCCAGGCTCGTCCACCGGCCCGACGACCACAGTCCCTACACTCCGCCGATCCCTCTCTATCTGCTGGCCTGCCAGCTCACCGGTACCGCGCCCGGGTGGGCGGGCGCCGGTGGACCGGGTTAGCCGGAACCGGCCGTGATCACTCCGGATCCGGTCACCGAACCGCTCGCCATGGGCCGGACGGATAGGCTTTCCCGCATGTCGGAAGCCAATTCGGCCCCCGAACGAACGGGGCTCACACCACGCCAGGCACGCCGGGTACGCGTCGTCCTCTCCACCGTGATCATGGTCGCGGTGGGGGCGGTGCTGACCCTGCGGCTCGGCAGCACGCACTCGGTACTGACCATGGGCTTCTACGGAGTCGCACTGATCATGTCGGGCAGTGCGCTGGTACTCAGCAAGGCCGGACGGACCAGAGTCGCCACGGCGGTCCTCGGCGCCGGGGTCGCCCTGGTGCTCGCCGCGGAATGGGCCGTGGCTTCGTTCCGGTGACCCGCCCCGGGCGACGACGGCGCCCGGGAGCATCAGGGACACCGGAGCGGAGGGGGGAAACGGGGGAACAGGGGGAAAAGGGGGGAATGGGGAAGGGGGAGAGGTCCGGGCCTCCGCTTGGGGAAGTCGGGGGCCCGGACCTCGAACACCTCGGCCGAAGAGCGCCGTCGGGGCGCCGGAGGCCGTTCGCGGCCCGGCCCGTACCACGGGCCGGGCCGTTTCTCCGTACCCTCCTGACGGCTCCCCGGCCCGCCGGCGGGACGGCCTCGGCCGACTCCGGTCCCGGACCGTACGGGATACCGGAGGGCCGCCGCGCGCGAGGGCGTTCACCACTGGATCACGAGGCGGGCGGGTCGGCCGCCCGGACGCTCCGCCGCCCCGGCGGAACTCTGCTGGGACATGCGGACATGCTGCTGCCGACGGTCGGGCCTGACAAGGCCCTCACCCTTCGGAGCTGCCAATTCCGGATATTTTCGGCCTCGGTGACGTACCGTCACCGCCGAGCGGCGTCCGGTCCGTCAGGCGCCGCCGACCGCGCGCAGATGCGTCTTGGACTTCTTCCGCCGGGCGTCGGGCGCGCCGGGGGTGCCGAACTCCCGCAGGACCAGGGTCATCCGGGTGTAGCCGCACTCCTCCAGCGTCGCCGGGGTCTCGTCGACGATCCGGCACTCCGACCGGCCCCAGCGGGGGTCGGGGTGGTAGACGGTCCGTACGGCCCCGTCGTGGTGGACGGCCGCGGCGCCCGTGGCGCGGACCCAGTGCGGCAGTCCGCTGCGGAAGGCCGCGTCCATGATGGGGTCGTCCTCGATGTCCCGGCGAATGGCCTGAAGCACACCGTCGTCGGCGTACCGCTCCAGCGCCGTCTCCAACTGGGCCAGCAGCGGCAGGCACCAGCCGGTCTCCCGGTCGGCGAGCACCGATCCGGCGTCCGGGTGGAAGAGCACGAACCGCAGGAAGTTCTGGTCGGGCATCGCGGTGGGATGCGCCCCGACCTCCCGGAACAGCTCCTCGAACGCGGGGTTGGCATGGGCCACGTCCCAGCGCCGGTCGAAGAGGACCGAGGGCAGCGGGACGGCGTCCATCATGACCGCGTAGTCCCGGAGATACGCCTGGGTGGCGGGATCGGCGGGCGGGGTCGGCGCCGAGCGCGGCGGCGGGGACGTGACCGGCGGGAACGGCAGCAGCGGGCCGACCGGGGTACGCCGCGGGAAGGCGGCGCCCGAGGGCCGGGCGGGCCCCAGCGGCAGGACGTCCTTGCGGGCGGGCGGCTGGGGGGAGGCCGGCATCTCCCGGTCGACCGCCAGCCGGAACAGCCAGCCGCCCTGCTGATCGGTCATCTCCAGCGCCTTGACCAGAGCGTGCAGCCGCTCCTCGGTCCACTCGTGGGCGGGGGTGCTCTCCCAGCTGCCGTACGCCCCGGTGCTGATGTCCAGCCGGGCCGCCACATCGGCCTCGCTCAGGCCCAGTTCCTCGCGGCGCCCGCGGACCAGGTCGGCGAATCTCCGCGACCGCAGACTGCCCCGGCCGCTCCCGGTCCCCGTGCATCCCCGACGCCCGTGGACACCAGGACGGTCGACCCCCGTCTCATGTGTCATCGAGAACGCCACCCTTCTCGAATTACCCGCCGCGGCGGCGTCATTGATCTTCACCCCGCCCCGCGATCCTGCTCCTGCCCAGCAGAGCATGTCAACTATCGTGGCATTCTGCGCCCCTGACCGCATGGATCCCGCCACAGCTGTGGCAAAAGCTGGTTGCCCGGCCCCGAAACCGTTAATCTCCGGGCAGCCAACTGTGTGCGGAGCCCTCTCGCGTGATCTAGGAGACCTACTGGTGACAGACGGCTTCTCGGTTCCGGGTCCGGCAGCCGCGGACACCCTGGCGGCATCCGTGTCCCGGGTCGCCGAACTCGCGGACCGACTCGGACTGAGCCACGGCGAGGTCTTCGACGTCCATCAGCTCTCGGAGGCGTCCGGTGTGCCCGCCGATGTGGCCGCCGCCCTGCTCGAAGGGCGCCCGGCCGGGGAACCCGATCTCCAGGCGCGCTTCCTCCAGCGCTTCGACCTGCTCCGCACCACCCGGCTGAAGCCCAACGGACGCCGCTACACCCAGCAGGAGATCGCCGACGGCGCGGGGATGTCCCGCCAGCAGGCCGGTGCCCTGATCAACGGCGACCGCCGGCCGACCATGGAGCACTGCGACGCGATCCAGCGGTTCTTCGGCGTCCACGCCGGATTCCTCACCGCCGACGACACCCAGGCGCTCAACGACGCCCTGCTGAGAACCGAGCAGCGGCTGCTGACGGACTTCGCCGTGGACGGTGATCCGCTGGAGCGGCTGCTGCTCGACCACGGGGTACGCGGGATCGCCTGGCGGGCGGCCCAGCTCCCCACGGACAAGCACCGTGACAAGGTCACCGAGTGGCTCGACATGCTGTTGGAGAGCGTCAAGCCGACCGGGCGCGGCGAATCGGCCGATTCAGGCCCCGCGAACGGCGTGAACCAGACGGAAACCTGACTTCAGCACCGGCCCCGGTTCGCGCGAGGATGCGGAGAGGGGCCGGTCCGCGGAGCGCGCGGACACGGCCGGACGGCGAGGGGCGCCGAGGGGGGAGAGGAGAACGGTGAGCATAGGGAAGCAGATGCGTCGGCTCTGCGGTGAACTGGTAGCCGCGATCGATCTGCCCGCGCCCGCGGAGCCCGCCGATCTCTACGCGGCCCTCTGCGCCGGGATGAGCGCGCAGCGGGGCCGGCCGGTGCTGTTCCGTACGGCCGTCTTCCCACCGGGGACCGCCAGCGGCCTCTGGCTCGACATGACCGAACAGGATCTGATCGTGATCGAGGAGCGGACCGCACCCGATCATCAACTGGTCATCCTCGGTCATGAGTTGTGGCATATGAAGGCGGGGCACCGCTCCCACCATGTGGAGGGCGCCCAGGTCGCCGCCCGGCTGCTCTCCGACGACACCGATCTGCGGGACACCGTCCTCTCGGTGGCCGCCAGGACCCGCTTCGACCAGTGCGAGGAGAACGAGGCGGAGAGCTTCGGGCTGCTGCTCGGCAGCCGCTGCCGCGCCTGGCTGGCCGGTCCGGGACCGGTCGGGCACGGTGCCCGGCCGCGCGACGGGCTCGCGGGCCGTATCGAGGCGTCGCTGGGTTATCGCGGACCCCAGGGCTGACGCCGTATGGACAGAGCCGCGCGAACCGCGCGGGCCGACCACCCGGTGACGCACCCGGCCGACGTCCCGCTCCCCTCCCCCAGGCCCGCCCCGGCAACAGTCCCCGGCCCCGGACCCGCGGCAGCGGGGGGGGCACCGGTCCCCGGTCCGGCCGCCCCGGGGGCTCCGGCGGGCGGTCCGACCGGAGGCACCGCGGAATCCGCCGGGATCGCCGCCGCCAGGGGCGGGTCCGCCGCGAGCCGCCCGGGACCGGGTGGAGCCGTACGGTCCGGTCGTGATCCGCTGGAGCCCAAGGCCGGACGGGACACCGTACGGCGGCACAACCTCAGCCTCGTCCTGCGCGCGGTCCGCGACGCCGGGGAGACCACCCGCGCCGGGGTCTCCGCCCGGGTCGGCCTGACCAGGGCCGCGATCTCGTCCCTGGTCGAGCAGTTGCTGGAGGCGGGCTTCCTCTCCGAGTCGGGCAAGACCTTCAGCGGTCAGGCGGGCCGGCCCGGGACGGTACTGAAGGTGGCCAGGACCGGGGTCGCGGGCCTCGGCGTCGAGATCAATGTCGACTACGTCTCCGTCTGCGTGGTCGATCTCGCGGGCACCGACCGGGTCCGCCTGGTGGAGCATCTCGACAACCGGGGCGCGGCCCCCGCCCGGGTACTGGCCCGGGCGGCCAGGATCGCCTCCCGGGCCCTGGCCTCCGCCGCCGAGCAGGAGCTGTATCCGGTCGGCGCGGCGCTCGCCCTCCCCGGGCTCGTCGCCTCGGGCGCGGTCCGGTCCGCACCCAATCTCGGCTGGAACCGGGTGCCCGCGGAGACCCTGTTCGCCGAGTCCCTGGCCGCCCAGCGCCCCCGGCTGCCCGCCCTCCCGGTCCGGGCCGAGAACGAGGCGAACCTGGCGGCGCTGGCCGAGCTGTGGTTCGGCGGCCTCGGCGACGCCCGTACCTTCGTCTATCTCAGCGGGGAGACCGGGGTCGGCGGCGCGCTGGTGCTCGGCGGCGAACTGCTGCGCGGCGCGCATGGTTTCGCCGGGGAGATCGGCCATGCGGTGGTGGCCCCCGACGGGCCCGAGTGCCGCTGCGGCGCCCGGGGCTGTCTGGAGCAGTACGCCGGCCAGTCGGCGCTGCTGCGGGCCGCCGGGCTCGACGAGTCGGACGGCGCCACGGCCGTCGCCGAACTGGCCCATCGCGCCCGCGCGGGCGACGAGCGGGCCCTGCTCGCCCTGGCCCGGGCGGGCATGATGCTGGGCCGGGTGCTCGCGGCGGCGGTCAATCTCTTCGACCCGGACGCGGTGGTGCTGGGCGGGATCTACCGGCCGCTGAGCCCCTGGCTCGGCCCGCCCGCCTCGCGTGAACTGGCGGGGCGGGTGGTCTCGGGCCTCTGGCCGGTGGCCGCCGCGCGGCTGCGGGCGTCGTCCCCGTCGACGGACGCGGTCCGGGGCGCGGCGGGCCTGGTCGTCCAGGACGTCCTGACGGATCCCCTGGCGTACACGGGCCGGGTGTCGGCGGGCTGACACCCCGGCCGGCGGGGGGGTCAGCCGACGCCGAGCAGATGGTCGAGGGCGAGCTGGTCCAGCGCCTCGTAGGCCATCCCGCGTTCCGCCGCCGCCTCGGGGTCGAAGAGTTCGTACGCGGACGGGTCCGCCAGCAGCCCTTCGAGTCCGTCGGCGGCCGTGGGGACGGCGAGTTCGCCGAGCCGGGCGGCGCGCAGCGCGTCCCGGACCCGGGGGTCGGCCCGGAAGGCGGCGGCCCGGTCCTTGAGGATCAGATAGTTCCGCATGCATCCGGCGGCCGATGCCCACACCCCCGCGGTGTCCTCGGTGCGCGGCGGTTTGAAGTCGAAGTGGCGCGGGCCCTCGTATCCCGCCGACTCCAGCAGATCGACCAGCCAGAAGGCGGAGCGGGGATCGGCGGCGCCGAAGCGGAGGTCCTGGTCGTATTTGACGCCGCTCTGGCCGTTGAGATCGATATGGAGGAGCTTGCCCGCCCAGAGGGCCTGGGCCACGCCGTGCGCGATGTTCAGTCCGGCCATCTGCTCATGGCCGACCTCCGGATTGACCCCGAAGAGGGCGGGGCGCTCCAGCCGTTCGATGAAGGCGAGGGCGTGGCCGACGGTCGGCAGCAGCAGGTCGCCCCGGGGTTCGTTGGGCTTGGGTTCGAGGGCGAACCTGAGGGGCAGGCCCTGACCGGTGACATAGTCGGCGAGCAGGTCGAACGCCTCCTTCAGCCGGTCGAGTGCGGTCCTGATGTCCTTGGCGGCACCGGACTCGGCGCCCTCGCGCCCGCCCCAGGCGACATACACCTGGGCCCCGAGTTCGGCGGCGAGGTCGATATTGCGGATGGTCTTGCGCAGCGCGTACCGCCGGATGTCGCGGTCGTTGGCGGTGAAGGCGCCGTCCTTGAAGACGGGGTGGGTGAAGAGGTTGGTGGTGGCCATGGGGACGACGAGGCCGGTGGTGTCGAGGGCGGTACGGAAGCGGGCGATCCGGCGCTCCCGCTGCCGCTCCGAGGCGCCGAAGGGGATGAGGTCGTCGTCGTGGAAGGTGACTCCGTACGCCCCGAGATCGGCGAGGCGGCGCACGGTCTCGACCGGGTCGAGGGGTAGCCGGGTGGCGTCGCCGAACGGGTCGCGGCCCTGCCAGCCGACCGTCCAGAGTCCGAAGCTGAACCGGTCTTCCGGAGTGGGGAGATATCTCCCGGCCGTCGTTGGGCCGACTGTTGCCGACATGGTGGTGACCGCCTTCGATCGCGAGATGACGAGATGTTTGTTCGGTCCGATGACTAATGCGATACCAAGGAAGCACAGCCACCGCGAGAAGCGATAGGGGCACAACCTCTGTCGCCTCGGCGGAGGTTGGCGTAATTTGTTCGCCGGACATCCAAATGGATCGCGCACAAAGAGGTGGAGCGATGCCCGTTCGGGCCGTGGTCATCGGTGTGGACAGCTCGACCCAGTCGGCGAAGGCGGTGGTCACGGACGCGGAGACCGGTCGCGCGCTGGCCGTCGGCCGGGCCGCGCACGAGGTCGGCGGGGTCGGGGGCGCCCGGGAGAGCGATCCGGAGGGGTGGTGGTCGGCCCTGCGGGACGCCGTCGCACGCGGACTCTCGGAGTCGGGTGTTCCGGCGTCGGTGGTGACGGGTATCGCGGTGGCGGGCCAGCAGCACGGTCTGGTCGTCCTCGACCGGGCGGGCCGCCCGGTCCGTCCGGCCCTGCTGTGGAACGACACCCGCTCGGCGCCGCAGGCCGCCGCGTTGACGGAGGCGTTCGGCGAGGCGTCCGGCGGCTCGCCGGACGGCACGGCGTACGGCGACGGCGGAGGCGGCGACCGTGCCGGCGCTCGCGCATGGGCCGTCCGGACCGGGTCGGCCCCCGTCGCGGCGGTCACCGCGGCCAAGTGGCGCTGGCTCACCGAGTGCGAACCGGAGTCCGTCGCCGCGGCGGCGGCCGTACGGCTCCCCCACGACTTCCTCACCGAGCGGCTCTGCGGGGTCGCGGTGACCGACCCGGGCGACGCCTCGGGCACCGGCTGGTACGCGACGGGTCCCGGGGCGTACGACCCCGACGTCCTCGAACTCATCGGGCTCGACCCGGGACTGCTGCCCGAGGTCGCCCCGTCCGGCGGCACCCGGGCCGGAACCCTCACCGCCTCGGCGGCGGACTTCCTCGGACTGCCCCCGGGGATCGCCGTCGCCGCGGGCACGGGTGACAACATGGCGGCGGCCGTCGGACTCGGCCTCGGCGGGGCGGGCCTGCTGGACTCCCCCGTACTGAGCCTCGGTACGTCCGGCACGGTCTACGCGGCGACCCGGGTCCGGCCCGTGACCCCGGCGCTCTCCGGCTTCGCCGCCACCGACGGTACGTATCTGCCGCTGGCCTGCACCCTGAACTGCACGCTCGCGGTGGACCGGATCGCGGAACTCCTCGGGCTGGGCAGGGAGGCGGCCGAGGCGGGCGGCGAACTGGTCCTGCTGCCGTATCTCGACGGCGAGCGGACCCCCGATCTGCCGGGCGCCTCGGGAACGCTGACCGGACTGCGGCACGCCACGTCCCGTCAGCAGATCCTGGGCGCCGCGTACGAGGGGGCGGTGGTCTCGGTACTGCGGGCGCTGGACGAAGTCCTCGCCGCCTGCGGTCTCGACCCCGCCCGACCGGAGACGGCGGCGCTGCCGCTGCGGTTGATCGGCGGCGGGGCGCGGGGGCGGCACTGGGTGGAGACGGTACGCCGCCTCTCCGGCCGCCCCGTGATCCTGCCCGCGGCGACGGATCCGACGGCCCTCGGGGCGGCGGCACTGGCCGCGGCCGCGGTATCGGGGGCGGACCCGGTCGCGATCTCCGGCACCTGGGCCGAGGCGGGCCCGGCGCCGACGGAACTCCCCGGCCTGGAGCGGGACACCGGGACGTGGGACCGGGTCTCGACGGCGATCGACCGGCTCGGTTCCGCTGTCCGCCACTGACCAACGGGCGGCGCCGCGCCCCTTCTCGACCGGACCCCGCCGCGCTCCGGCCTTTCCCGACCGGGCCCCGCCGCGCTCCGGCCCTTTTTGACCGGGCCGCGCCCGGCGACCGGCCGTCCCCGGGTCCGCGGACCGTGCGTGGCTGGTCGCTCGGTTCCCCGCGCCCCTCATGGCTCGCGGTCGCCTGGAAGCGGGGCAGCCCTCGCCCTGACGACCAGCCCTTCGAGGTGCTCGGCGGGACCGGCCCGCCGCAGGCGACGACGGCCCTGTGGCAGGTGCGTTCGCCCGGGCCGGACCCGTCGCGTTCCGCGTCGGGAACCCCGGCTGCCGCACCGGCTCCCGCGGGGCCCCGGCATGTACACCGTAAGATGCGTCCGTTCTACCCACCTTTCGCCGCTCGACGGCCCGGCGCATCCCCTGCGGCGGTCCCGCGGGCGGTTCTGTCACGCCCCGGGAGGCGACCATGGGCACCCGTCGGACCTCATTGCCGGGAGTCGGTACGCAATACGACTTCACGACCGAGGCGGGTCGGCATATCTCCGTCGTCGTACACCACGACGGCCGCCGGTTCCTGGGCTTCTACAAGGCGGACGACCCCGACGCCTGTGTGGTGGAGGTCCCGTTGTCCTCCGCCGAGGCCACGGCGCTGGCTCATCTGATCGACCCGGAGCCGATCGACGCCGTCCGCACCGACGGCATCGACCTGGTGACCGAGCACATCCTGATCGGCACCCGCTCCCCCTATATCGGCGAGGTGCTGGGCGAGACCCGGGCCCGGGCGCGTACCGGCGCGTCGATCGTCGCCGTACTGCGCCGTACGGGGGCCCACCCCTCCCCCGGCCCGGACTTCCGATTCGCCCTCGGGGACACCCTGGTCGCCGTCGGCACCCGTGAGGGTGTCGACGCCCTCGCCGAGATCATCGCGGAAGGCTGAGCCGTGCACCACACCACGAAACTCCTGATCGAACTCGGGGCGATCATCCTCGGGCTCGGTCTGATAGGCCGGTTCGCGGGCCGGATCGGGCTCTCCCCCATTCCGCTGTATCTGCTGGTGGGGCTGGCGTTCGGGACCGGCGGGCTGCTGCCGATGAGTGCCAGTGAGGACTTCGTCGCGGTCGGCGCCGAGATCGGCGTGATCCTGCTGCTGCTTCTACTCGGTCTGGAGTACAGCGCCTCCGAACTCGTCGGCAGTCTCAAGACCCAGTACCCGTCGGGTCTGGTGGACTTCGTCCTGAACGCGCTGCCGGGCGCGGCGGCGGCGCTGCTGCTGGGCTGGGGCCCGGTCGCGGCGGTCGCCCTGGCGGGTGTCACCTGGATCTCCTCCTCCGGGGTGATCGCCAAGGTGCTCACGGACCTGGAGCGGCTGGGCAACCGGGAGACCCCGGTGATCCTGGGCATCCTGGTGATGGAGGACCTGGCGATGGCGGTCTATCTGCCGCTGCTGACGGCCCTGCTCGCCGGGGTCGGGCTGGCGGGCGGCAGTGTGACGCTGCTGATCGCGCTCGGGACGGTCGGCATCGTGCTCTATCTGGCGCTGCGTCACGGCCGGGTCATCAGCCGGGCCGTGAACTCCGACAATCCTGAGATGCTGCTGCTGGTGGTGCTGGGTCTGACGCTGCTGGTCGCGGGCCTGGCGCAGCAGCTCCAGGTGTCGGCGGCGGTCGGCGCGTTCCTGGTCGGTATCGCGCTCTCGGGCGAGGTCGCGGAGGGCGCCCGTAAGCTGCTGACGCCGCTGCGGGATCTGTTCGCCGCGGTGTTCTTCGTCTTCTTCGGTCTGTCGACGGATCCGACCGAGATCCCGCCGGTGCTGCTGCCCGCGCTGCTGCTGGCGGTCGTCACGGCCGCCTCCAAGATCGGTACGGGCTGGTACGCGGCCAAGCGGGCGGGCATCGGACCCAAGGGCCGGCTGCGGACGGGCGGCGCGCTGGTGGCGCGCGGTGAGTTCTCCATCGTGATCGCGGGCCTCGCGGTGGCGTCGGAGCCGAGGATCGGCCCGATCGCGACGGCGTACGTCCTCATTCTGGTGATCCTGGGGCCGCTGGCCGCGCGCTGGACGGAGCCCTGTCTGCTGCGGTTCGTGAACGGCGGGGGGCCGGTCGCCGTGTCCGTCCCGGCTCCGGCGCCGGCTCCGGACGACTGCGAGACCTCGCGGGTCGTCGCCGCCCCGGTGACGGTCGAGGACGCGAAGAGCGCCCCGGCCGACCCGCCCGCGAAGGACGCCGACCCCGTACGCGATCCGGTGGCAGCCGAGGACCCGGTGGTCCGCCGGGCCGCCGAGGACCCCGCGTGATTCCGGAGCCGTACCGGCTGATCCCCGGCGCCCCGGACTCCCCGGTCCTGCTGCACGTCCCGCACTCGTCCCGGACGATCCCGCCGGAGGTCCGGACGGAGCTGCTGCCGGACGACGCGGCGCTGGCCCGGGAGCTGGACCACATCACGGACGCCCATACGGCCGAGATCGCCGAGGCCGCCGCCGGGCGCTCCGGCAGCCGGGCGCCCTGGCGGTTCGTCAACGGGCTCTCCCGGCTGGTGGTCGACCCGGAGCGGTTCCCCGACGAGCGGGAGGAGATGCTCGCGGTCGGTATGGGCGCGGTCTACACCCGGACCACCCACGGCGAGCCGCTGCGCGCGCCGGACACGGATCCGGCCCCGCTGGTGGCCCGGTTCTTCGAGCCGTACGCCCGGTCCGTGACCGAAGCGGTCGCGGACCGGATCGCGGCGACCGGCCGCGCGGTGGTGGTCGACGTCCACTCCTATCCGAGCGCCCGGCTGCCGTACGAACTCCACGGTGAGGGCCCCCGGCCGCCGGTCTGCCTGGGCACGGACGCGGCCCACACCCCGCCGTGGCTGATCGCCGCGGCGGAGCGGGCCTTCGGCGGCTTCGGCGGTACGGCGCCGGACACCCCGTTCGCCGGGACGTACATCCCGCTGGCGTACTACGGGGACCCGAGGGTGACCGGTCTGATGATCGAGATCCGCCGGGATCTGTATATGACGGAACCGGGCGGCGAGCCGCACGACGGCCTCGACGCCCTGGCCACGGCGCTCGCGGCCCTGGTGGACGCGATCGACGCGCACCACCGGGACTGAACGGGGCTGAACGGGGCCGTACGGCACCGGACAGGCGACGGGCGGCCCCGGCCGGAACGCGGAATCGTTCCGGCCGGGGCCGGCTTTGCTCATCCGACCCGCCGACCCGCCGACCCGCCGGCTCACGGCGGGCCGGCGGTGATGGTCACAGCCTGGCGGACGAGGCGTTGTTGTTCTTGACCGAGGAGTTCAGGTCGACCGCGGGCCAGTAGTCCCCGCAGGTCGGACCGAAGGTCTGGTTCGGTCCGCTGTAGCCGGAGTTGTAGTACACCCGGTACGACACCGAGCACTCCCCGTTGGCCGCCGAAGCGGCGTTGTTCTTGACCGGCTGGCCGTCACCGCCGTTGCTGAGGACACAGACGGCGGCGCTCCAGTTCATCTGCCCGGCCGTGAAGACGTACACCACCTGGGCCACCCCGTTCGGCGAGTATCCGGAGTGGTTGGGGATGTCCTTGTTCGAGACGAAACAAGGGCTGTCCGAGTACCAGGTCTGGCCGCCACGGCTGTTGTAGTGCAGGGAGAAGCAGTAACGGTTGCCCGAGGAGGTGCAGGCGTCCGCCTCGTAGGAGATCGGCGCCGCCGCCACGGGAGCCGGTGCCGCCGCCGCGGGGGCGGGTGCCGGGCCGAACACGGCCAGGGCCCCGACCGCCGCCACTCCCGCGGTCCTCTTCCAGATGGTCATCGCTCGGCCCTCGTCTCGTATGCCCGTCGTGCCTCTGCCGTACCGGTGTCCTTGGTCCGCTTCTCGGCGGCGAGCCGGTCCGCGTCCGCCTGGATCGCCGTCCGCTGCCGGGCGGTCTCCTCGCCGTGCCAGATCCCGATCAGCCCGGTCCGTTCCTTGCAGGTGACATCGGCGACCGCGTGGGCGATCTCCTTCGGGTCGGGCCGCGGGGATTCCAGCCGGATGCCGTACCGCTCCAGGTCGTCCAGCGGGTGATCCCGGTCGTACCCCTCCGTCTTCATGCAGGCGGCCCATCGACCGACCGCGGCGACCACGGCCGGGGCCTCGCGGGATGCCTCGAAGGACTTCAGGCCGAGCCGTTCGGCGTGGGGCGACTGGGGTACGGGGAACATCCGGCGCGCTTCGCCCCGGCAGCCGCCTTCGGGTACCGCCCTGCCCTGGTGGGCGCCGTTGACGAGTTGGTCCCCCTCCCCGGTGAAGACCGCGGTCTCCGCCCCGGGCGCGGGCTCCCAGTGGGGTGCCTCGGGGACGTCGGTGGGCAGGTGGTAGCCGTACTTCGTGACCGAGGCGAGGTCGGAGACCCCGTAGCGCCGCCCCAGTCCGGTGTCGACCTGGACGGCGACCGATCGCGGATCGGTCCGCGGGGGCCCGAAGTCGGCGAATCCGTAGCCCGCCATGCACGAGCGCCACTGATCCTGGACGACCGTCTGGCGGACGTAGCCGTCGGCGGGCTGGGCGATGTACGGGTCGACGGGGAGGGTCAGGCCCTTGGTCAGACCGCTCCCGGGAGTGGTCGGGAGGGCCGTGACCGCGACGGCCTCGACCCGGGGCGGATCGGCCGGGGCGGCGCCACCGGACGAGCCTTCCGTAGGTGATGTTCCGCATCCGGTGAGCACGGCCGCGATCGCCGCGGCGGTGCCCACCGTGATGAATGTCCTTCTCACGTCACGGAACCTTTCGGTGTGGTGGACGGGTCGACATGAGGCCGTTGGGCCCGGGGGGACGGGGACGGCCGCTCGTCGCAGCCGTCGCCGGGCCGCGGCGGGGCCACCCGGGTGCCGCTGTTCAGCGGCAGTGGGACGACGAAGCGATAGCAGCGTGCGGACGTGTCCCCGGCGGTCGCCGGATAGACGACGGTGATCCGGAGAGCGGTGGCATCGGTGTCGGTCCGCCACTCTCCGTTCCGCGCCGCGTGGGCGATGTCCTCGGAGCTGAGGTCACCGTCGCGCGCCGCGTACTCCAGACTGTTCCTGGTCACCTCGGCGGCGGCTGCCGCCGAGGGCTTCTTGGGCGGTTCGGCCGAGCGGCCGAAGAACTCGGTGACCGCCAGGGACACCAGGACGAGAAGTCCGGCGGCCAGCACTGCGGCCGCCGTGAGGACGACGGCGCACCCACCCGTCGCGGAGCGGGTGCGCCGACGGAATGCCTCCGTCATCTCAGGGCGATCCTTGATATCCAATGGCCTGCAGACGCGCTTGCATGACCGCCGCGTAGCCGGTGGTCCCGGCGTTCTTGGGGTGGAAGGACTCACGGCTCAGGCACTTGCCGCCCAGGGCGCCCCAGAGGCAGGCGGCCGGGACGGCGGCGGGGTCACCGAGGTGGAAGTCGCCGTCGCCGTTGGGTCCGAGGACGAACTTGTTGATCCATTCGTCGGTGTCGCAGCCGCCGTGGCCTGCGAAGGCGCTCACCGGGTCGGCGTACTCGATCTTCAGCTGACCCGGGCCGGTCCGCAGGAGGTCGGTGAGCGCCCGTTGCCGGGTGTTGGCGTAGCCGACGAGTTCCGCCAGGGCCTGCGCCTCCGTCAGGTCGTAGTAGAGCGACCCGCTGCACTTCTCGGTACGGCTCAGCAGTTCCGGATAGCCCATCAGAACGATCCTCGCCTGTGGCGCTCTGGCCGCTACCGTCTCCAGGACGGAGGCGAGATCGGGGATCATCCGGTCGACGACACCGCGGTACTTGGGCAGGAACCCGGCGTCGTTGGCGCAGTTGCTCAGTCCTCCGCACTCCTGCATCGCGGAGGCGAAGCCGCCCTCGTCATTGCCGCCGAGGGTCAGCATCACCAGGGTCGTATCGGGGCTGAGCACTCCCGAGTCGGTCTGGAGCACCTCACCGAACCGGCCCTCCCGGTGCGGTTGCGGCACATTGCCGCTGGGCACAGCGGCGACGTCCTTCGTCATCGCCCCGGAGCAGGCGGTGAAGCCCAACTCGGCGGCGGCTCCGAATCCGTCGGTGAGGGGGCCGAGGGGCGTCGTGTTGCCGGGGAGCACCAGCTTGCGGGCCCAGGCGTTGTCGCTGCGGCGGCAGGCGTTCCACTGGGCGGTGCCGTGGTCCTTGTCGCTCTCCCGGGAGTACGCCCCGGCGCCCTCGCCGGAGGTGAAGGAGTCGCCGAGTACCGCGACGACGTGTCGGGGTTTGGCGGCGAGCGGCTGGAAGGCGACGGCGTCCCACGCCACGTCCTCGTCTCCGGTGCCGTCCAGGGCGGTACTCGCGAGCCTCACCCGTGGGGTGCCGTTGACCCGGTAGACCCCGAGGGAGACCCACTTGTTGGTCTTGTGTTCCTGGCCCAGGGTTCTGCTGCGGGTGAATGCGCCCGTACCGGTGTCGATCTCGTACCGGGCCTGTTGGGTGTGCGCGCCGTGGTCGGGAACGTGGACCAGGATCCTGACCCACTGGTCGAAGGTGCGGCTCGGGGTCCAGGTTCCGGTGGTCAGCAGTCGCTGGCCGTCGGCGGAGGACGGTTTGCGGGTATGGGTGAACCAGAAGTGGTCGCCGTAGCCCGCCCCGATCTGATGGAGGTCCATCTTCCCGGGGTAATTGCCGTTGGAGGCGGCGAAGGTGAAGCCGAATGTCCCACCGGACGTACTCGATCCACAGGTGTGGCCGGATTGGCCGGTTGGTGTGACCCCGTTGGGAATGTCGTCGACGACGACGGTCCCGGCCGGCAGTCCGTGCTCGCACCGCGGCGGGTACGAGGTGTTCTCATTGGGTTGCTCGGGATATGTGGTGTTGAACCGATGGACCGGATATCCGCATTCGGCGGCGGCCTCACAGTTCTTCCAGGTGACCTCTTGGTGCCACCAGCACTTCAGATACAGCGGATTGTTCTCGTCGGGGTCGCCGGGCAGCAGGCAGGGGCCGCGGCCGGTCTGATTGGACGCGCCGTCACTGATCTTCCCGGGGTCGCAGTTGTTGGCGGCTGTACAGAAGAGCATGTTCGGGGGCTTGGCCCGGGTACGGAAGGCGTTGTTGTTCCACCAGGCGGGCCGGTAGCCGATCACCATCTCACCGGGCTTGGCCATCGCCGAGATCGGGCGGCCCGCCCAGCCGATCACCTTCTCCTGATAGGGCCAGTCCTGCGGGTGCGCGGCGTGCGAGTAGTCGTCGCCGCCGTTGGCAGCCTCCAGGAAGGGCAGCCGGTTCTCCTTCCACAGCGGGTTGGCGGGGTTGTTGGTCCAGCCCACTCCCCACTTGCCGCTGTTGTGCCCGGCCGCCGACTGCGGGTAGAAGCCGGAGTTGTAGGCCCAGAGTGCGAAGAACCAGCTCTCGATGTGCTTGGGATTGCCCCCGTTGACGGTCATTCCCGCGATCCGGGTCTCGTTCCACTTGGAGGCCAGGATCTGTGCTCCGTAGGCGATGTTCGCGGAGTAGTCGAGAGCGGCGGCCTCCTTCTGCGCGGTGGTCAGGGTGTGATCGGCAAGTCGCATCCCGTCGGTGACCTGGGAGATGCCGTATCCGCAGTCGGCCTTCGACCAGTTGACGGCCCAGGGGTCGGCCTGATTGCCGTCGGACGAGTAGGAGACTCCGTAGTAGTTGCCGATCAGCGAATTGCCGGTGAGCCCCGGGACCACGGTTCGGGTGGCCTGCCACATATTGGACTCCTGCGCGGTCACCCCCAGCATGATCTGCGACGGGATGTGGTATTCGTCCGCGCGATCGACCACGCCGTTGGGATCGCCCTCCAGAACCGGGAGCGGGAAGAGCACCTGGGGGGAGTAGGCCGACATCCCGGTGTTGTTCCAGTTGGCCGGCCGGTTCGCGTGCCGGTACAGCTCGTCGATCACGGCCTGGTTGACGGCCCATTCCACCTGGCGCGGCGTCGGCTGGAGCGCCTGTTTGCGAGGATCTCCGCGCGGTACGGAGCAGGTCCGCTCGGCTTCGACCGGGTTGGTGGGCGAGGCGGCGAGGGTGGACGCGCCGCCGCCGCTCCCGGGGCGGGGCAGCGCCGGTGACCTCACGGCACCCGCCTGGACGTGCTCCCGTGCCACCGGTTGCGCACCGGGCACGGCCGCCAAGGTGATCTTCGCCCCCGTACGGATGGCGTGCAGCCTGGTCCGGAGGGGCCCGGTACCGGCGGCGGGGCGTGCCGCGGCGGCTTCGGGTTCCGACGCCGCCGCTCCCCGTGCGCTGGAGGCGGTCGGCCAGGAGGTGGAGACGGCGGTCTCGCCCAGGGTGGAGATCCGGTCGTCCTTGCCGAGGGTTCCGGGATTGCGGACGGTCGCGGGCAGGGGCCCCTGCGTCCGGGCGCTGCCGGTCACGTACACCGTTCCGTCGGCGGCGGCGGACAGGTCCCAGGCCGTGAGCGGGCCGCGGGCCAGCGTGGCGGGTGTGGCGCGACCGCGGCCGATCTGTTCGGCGCTGACCCGTCGGGCCACGCTCTCGGTACGGTCCGCGTCCGACGCGGACGGCAGGCGTTCGGCGAAGACGACGCCGCCGGAGCGGTCGGGGCGCAGCTGGAAGGGAACCGTTCGGGTCCGGGCGATCTCCCGTACCCGTCCGTCGGTGCCGATCCGTACGAGCCCGTGGCCCCGGGCGGCCACGATGCCCTGCTCGGTGGGGACGGCCGAGGTGACCTGACCGCCGACGCGTACCGGAGCCGAGGCCCGGCCGCGTACGGCGTCGACGCCGATGAGCCGGGTCCCGGTCTGCTTGTCCTTGTCGTGGGTGAGCTGGGTGAACACGGCCCGCTCGCCGGCGCCGCAGCCGGGGGAGAAATAGGCGAGCGATACGGTCTTGGGGAGCTTGGTGACCTTGCCGGTGGTCAGATCCACCACTGCCGCGAAGGCCCCGCGGACCATCAGTTCGGGTTTGTTGGTGAAGGTCCGGGGCGCGTACGCCACCGCGGCGCGCTTCCCGGAACGGGTCACACACGCGTTGCCTATCCAGGAGTCGGCCTCGAAGCCCGGTTCCTTCAAGGTGGCCGCGGTACGCCAGGCATAGCCGTTCTCGGCGTCGGCGACCATCACATGGAAGCCGTCGGCGTCACCCGTCGTGGTCCACGCGCGGTCCTTGGACGTCCGGCGGGACGCGCCGGGGAAGTCGGCGCGCCGGTCCGCGGGGATCGCGCGCGGGGTGCCGGGGTCGTCGGTGTGGCGGGTCCGCTCCTGGTGCCCGGCGTCCCGGGCGGGGCGTTCCCCGGCGGCGAGTGCGGTGCCCGGAAGCAGTGTGGCGAGGAGTGCGACGGTGCACGCGCCGATCAGATGGGCGGTCGACCGGGTGCGGCGTTTTCCGGATAACACGGTTCTTCTTCGGTGGCGCTGAGGAGATATCACGAAGGACGTCCTCTCGGGTGCCGGAATGGTTCACGGACACGACAACGGCCTGTGTGGCGGGCGTACTTCCAGGGGTGAGCCCGTTCACGGCACCGCATCCAACCACAGCCGAAAGGGGAGAATCCGGAACCCTTTACATGCTCGGCGCACGCATGCATTCGGGGGCGAAAAGTGGATCTCGGCCGTGACCGGGCATGTTGTTTCCGCGGGCCGGGATCAGGGCTCGGTGGGCGCCGGGCGATATCCCCGTGCGATACCGCCACGAGCGCCGGTGATCAGCCGCTCTCCCCGCCGTGCCAGGAGTGCCAGAGCGCCGCGTACGCTCCCCCGGCCGCGACGAGTTCGTCGTGGGTGCCGAGTTCGGTGAGGCGGCCGTCCTCCATGACCGCGACGCGGTCGGCGTCGTGGGCGGTCTGGAGGCGGTGGGCGACCGCGATGACGGTACGGCCCGCGAGGACGGCGGCGAGGGCGCGTTCGGTGTGGCGGGCGGTACGGGGGTCGAGGAGGGCCGTCGCCTCGTCCAGGACCAGGGTGTGGGGGTCGGCGAGGACGACCCGGGCCAGGGCGAGTTGCTGGGACTGGGCTCCGTCGAGGACATGGCCGTCGACGCCGATCCCGGTATCGAGTCCGGCGGGGAGTTCGGTGAGCCAGTCGGCGCCCACGGCCGCCAGGGCGGCACGCAGTGCCGTGTCGTCGGCGTCCGGGGCGGCGATCCGGAGGTTGTCGCGGACGGTGCCGAGGAAGATGTGGTGTTCCTGGGTGACCAGGGCGATATGGCGGCGGAGCCGGGCCGGGTCGAGAGCGGCGACGGGGACGCCGCCGACGGTGACGGATCCGGTGTGCGGGGTGTCGAGTCCGGCGAGCAGCCGTCCGAGGGTGGTCTTCCCGGCGCCGGACGGTCCGACCAGGGCGAGTTGTTCCCCGGGCCGTACGGTCAGCTCGACGCCCCGGACGACGTCGCCGCCGCCGTCGTAGGCGAAGTGCGCGTCGCGGATCTCGATCCGCTCGCCGTCGGGTTCGGGTGCGGGCGGGCCGGTGTCGGTACGGGGGAGGAGGCCGAGCCCCTCGACCCGGGCGAAGGCGACTTTGGCGCTCTGGAGCTGCTCGACCCGCATCAGGACGGCGTCGAGGGGCTGGGCGAGCTGGCGCAGATAGAGCGCCGCGGCCACCACGGCGCCGAGGGTGACGGTGCCCCGGTCGATGAGGGCGGAGCCGAGCAGGACGACGGCGGCCACCGGCAGCAGATAGGAGATGTCGATACCGGTATAGAGGACGGAGCGCAGATGGAGGGTGCGCAGCCGGGTGCGGAGGCAGTGCCGGACGACCGTCTCGGCGGCGTCGATCCGGCGCTGCTGGAGGCCGAGGGCTTCGACGGTCCTGGAGCCGGTGGCGGTCGCGGCCAGTTCCTCGGCGAGGTCGGAGTTGGCGGTGCCCTCCTCGTGGTAGGCGCTTTCGGCCCGGCGCAGATACCAGCGGGTGACGAGCCAGACGCCGATCAGTCCGATCAGTCCGACGGTGCCCAGCAGGGGGTCGACGGCGAAGACTGCGGCGACGAGGAAGAGCGACTGGACGGTGTTGACGAGGACGTCGGGCAGTGCGTCGCGGAGTCCGGTGCCGACGGTGGCGACGTCGGTGGTGCCGCGGGCGGTGAGGTCGCCGGTACCGGCGCGTTCCACGACGGACGCGGGGGCGGCGAGGGCGCGTTCCGCGTACTCCTCGCGGACCCGGGCGATGCTCCGTTCACCGAAGCGGTGGCCGGTGTACCGGGCCCAGCGGGTGAGCAGGAGCTGGGCGAGGGCGAAGCCGACGATGGCGAGGGCGAGCCGGTCGACGGTGCCGGTTCCGGCGCCGTCGCGGACTTCGTCCACGATCCGGCCGACGATCCAGGGGGCGGCGAGGGCGGCCGCGGCGGCGAGGGCGTTGACGGCGAGGATCGTGAGGAAGGCGCGCCGTTCGAGCCGGATCAGCCGGAGGGCTGCGCGGCGGACGGCGGCACCGGTCGCGACGGGCAGCGCGTTACCGGGGCCGGTGCCTGTACCTGTGCCGGTGGTCATCGGGCTTCCCCTGTCGGTGCGGTGGTACGGGCACCGGGCGCGGCGGTCACCGCCGGGTCGCCTCCCGGGGGCGCCGTTTCATCGGTGCCGTCGGTTTCGTCGGTCTCGTCGCGGGCGACCAGCCGCCGGTAGCCGGGCTGACGGGCCAGCAGCTCCCGGTGGGTGCCGTGGTCGACGGCCGCGCCGTCGACCAGGTAGTAGACGGTGTCGGCCCGGTCCAGGACGAGCGGTGACGTGGAGGTGACGACGGTGGTACGGCCCTGTCTGGCGATGGCGAGCCGTCCGGCGACGGCGGCTTCGGTGGGGGCGTCGAGCGCGGACGTCGGTTCGACGGCGATCAGTACCTCCGGGTCGGCGACCAGGGCGCGGGCGAGCCGGATCCGCTGGCGCTGGCCGCCGGAGAGGTTGCGTCCCCGGGCCCGGACCGGGGAGTCGAGTCCGGCGGGCAGGCCCCGGACCACGTCCTGGGCGAGTGCGGTCCGCAGGGCTTCCTCGATCTCCGCGTCGGTGGGGCGGTGGCGTCCGGCGAGCACGTCCCGGAGGGGTCCGGCGAAGATCGCGGCGTCGTTGTCGGCGACCAGGATCCGGCTCCGTACGGCATCCGTGTCGACCGTGCCGAGGGGGGTGTCGCCCCAGGTGGTGTCGGAGGGGGTGAACCGGCCGAGGCGGTCGGCGACCCGGGCGGTGTCGGCGGTGCGGCCGGAGACCAGGGCCGTGAGGCGGCCGGGGACGGCGGTGACTCCGGACGCGGGGTCGTACAGGAGTGCCGGTCCCGCGGGGGCTTCGGTCCGGGCCGCCCTGGTGTGCAGGGGGTCGGGTTCGAGGTCGAGGAAGCGGATCACCCGGCGGGCGGCGACCAGGGCGCGGCTGATGTCGTTGCCGCTGTCGATGAGGAAGATGACGGGGAGGCCGAGGACGGCGGTATAGCCGTAGACGGCGACCAGTTCGCCGACGGTGATCTCTCCCTGGGCGGCCATCCGGGCGGCGAGCCAGGCCACGACGGCGAGGAAGAGGGTGGGAATTCCGTAGGTCAGGGCCTCGATCCAGCTGTTGACGGCCCCGACGCGATAGCCCTGGGACCGGAGTTCGCGTGAGCCGCGCCGGTAGCGGGCGGCGTACTCCTCCTTGCCGCCGACGGCGTTGAGGACGTGCAGTCCGCCCGCGATGTCGCCGAAGCGGGCGGCCAGTTCGCCCTGCCGGGTGCGGTAGGCGGTTTCGGCGCCCTGGAGCCGGCCGAGCAGGGGGCCGACGCAGAGCGCGCCGAGGGGGACGCCGAGCAGGACGACGGCGGCGAGCGCCGGTGAGACGTCGAGCAGCAGTACGGCGATCGCTCCGCAGCTGATGAGGGAGCCGATGCCGGGGCCGAGGAACGTGAGGGCGTTGCCGACGGCGGCGGCGTCGCCGAGGCCGACGGTGACGATCTCCCCGGCGCTGACCCGGCGTTGCAGTACGGCGCCGAGCCGGGTGGCGTGCCGGACGACGACGCGTACGGTACGGAACGCGGCGTCGGCCCTGGCCCGGGTCATGGTGCGGTGGCGGAGGGTGCCGACGACGGCGGTGACCACGGCGGTGACGAGGAGAGCGGCGACCCATCCGGTGGTGGCCCGGCGGTCGCCGCTCTCCAGGCCGTCGTCGACGGCGCGCGCGAGCAGATAGGGGACGAGGGTCAGTCCGGCCAGCCAGCCGACGGAGTAGAGGGCTCCGGCGGCGACTCTGGTCCATTGGGCGCGGGCGGTCCAGACGAGGTAGCGGACGGGGCCGCGGCGGTCCGGGGTGCCCGGGTCGTCGCCGCCGCCGAGGATGTCCACCAGTTCGGCCTGTCGTTTTCGCCCCATGATCGTCACCCTAGGGCGGCGGGGCGGCGGGCATCGACCGGTTTTTGCGGCATTCCGGTACGGGGCTTTCCGCGCCCCGTACCGGTTCGTCCCCGGCCGTCGCGGGGCCCGCTCGAATCCGCTCAGGGCGCCCCGTCGCCTCCGCCGTTACTCCTTTCCGAGCGATTCCCGCAGGGCCACATTGAGTTCGAGGACATTGACCCTCGGTTCGCCGATGAAGCCGAGGACCCGGCCGTCCGTGTGCCGCTTCACCAGTTTCTCCACCCGTTCGACGGAGATGCCGTGGCGTTCGGCGACCCGGCGGACCTGGAGTTCCGCGTACGCGGGCGAGATATGCGGGTCGAGTCCCGAGCCGGAGGAGGTGACCGCGTCCGGCGGTACGTCCCCGGCTTCCGGCCGCCACCCCTTGGTGGTGTTGTCGGCGATCACCGCCGCCTTTGTCTCCTTCACCCACTGGACGAGTTCGGTGTTGTTCCCGGCCCGGTTGGTGGCGCCGGAGAGGATGAGGGAGTACTGGGTGTTGACCGTGTTGGTGCCGAGCCCGTTGGACGGCCGGGGCTGGAACCAGCGCAGATCGGGCCGGGCCACCTCGTCGGGGTCGTCGGGGTTCTCCTTCGGCAGCAGGTAGGACTGGCCGATCAGGGACGATCCGACGACCTTCCCCTCGGAGCTGATCTCCGAGCCGTCGGCCTTGCCGGGGAAGAGGGCCTGGGCGGCGCCGGTGACGGCGAGCGGATAGACCACCCCGCAGACCAGGGTGAGGACGAGGAGGGCGCGCAGCCCGGCCGAGATCAGTCGGCCCGTGTTCCGTACGGAGGTGTTCATGGTCGTCACCCGATGCCAGGGATCGCTGAGATGAGCAGATCGATGAGTTTGATGCCGATGAAGGGGGCGATCAGTCCGCCGAGTCCGTAGACCGCGAGATTGCGGCGGAGCATCCGGTCGGCGCTCATGGGCCGGTAGCGCACTCCGCGCAGGGCGAGCGGTACCAGCGCCACGATGATCAGCGCGTTGAAGATCACGGCGGCCAGGATCGCGGACTCCGGTGAGGAGAGCCGCATGATGTTGAGGGTGTCGAGGCCGGGATAGGCGGCGGTGAAGATCGCCGGGATGATCGCGAAGTACTTGGCGACGTCGTTGGCGATGGAGAAGGTGGTCAGCGCGCCCCGGGTGATCAGCAGTTGTTTGCCGATCTCCACGATCTCGATGAGTTTGGTGGGGTTGGAGTCGAGGTCGACCATGTTCCCGGCCTCTTTGGCGGCCGAGGTGCCGGTGTTCATCGCCACGCCGACATCGGCCTGGGCGAGCGCCGGGGCGTCGTTGGTGCCGTCGCCGGTCATGGCGACCAGCTTGCCGCCCGCCTGTTCCCGTTTGATGAGGGCCATCTTGTCCTCGGGGGTGGCCTCGGCGAGGAAGTCGTCGACGCCGGCCTCCTCGGCGATGGCGCGGGCCGTCAGCGGATTGTCACCGGTGATCATCACGGTCTTGATGCCCATCCGGCGCAGTTCCTCGAACCGGTCGCGCATCCCTTCCTTGACAACGTCCTTGAGGTGGACGACGCCGAGGATCCGGGCGCCGTCGCGGTCCTCGACGGCGACCAGCAGCGGGGTGCCGCCCGCGGTCGCGATCTCGTCGGTGAGCCGGTCGGTGTCGTCGGTGACGGTGCCGCCCTGTTCGCGTACCCACTTCACCACCGAACCGGTGGCGCCCTTGCGGACCTTACGGCCGTCGACGTCGACCCCCGACATCCGGGTCCGGGCGGTGAAACCGATCCACTCGGCGCCGGTCAGTTCGCCCCGGTGCCGTTCGCGCAGCCCGTACTTCTCCTTGGCGAGGACCACGATCGAGCGGCCCTCGGGGGTCTCGTCGGCGAGCGACGACAGCTGTGCGGCGTCGGCCAGTTCGGCGGCCGTGACACCGCCGACGGGGACGAACTCGGCGGCCTGCCGGTTGCCGAGGGTGATGGTGCCGGTCTTGTCGAGCAGCAGGGTCGAGACGTCGCCCGCGGCCTCGACGGCCCGGCCGGACATGGCGAGTACGTTCCGCTGCACCAGCCGGTCCATGCCCGCGATGCCGATGGCGGAGAGCAGGGCGCCGATGGTGGTGGGGATGAGGCAGACCAGCAGGGCGGCCAGCACGATCATCGACGTCTGCTGGTCGGCCCCGGCGAAGACCGCGAAGGGCTTGAGGGTGACGACGGCCAGCAGGAAGACCACGGTCAGCGAGGCCAGCAGGATGTTGAGGGCGATCTCGTTGGGGGTCTTCTGCCGGGCCGCGCCCTCGACCAGGCCGATCATCCGGTCGATGAAGGTCTCCCCCGGTTTGGTGGTGATCTCCACGACGATCCGGTCGGAGAGCACCTTCGTACCGCCGGTGACGGCGCTGCGGTCGCCGCCGGACTCCCGGATGACGGGCGCGGACTCGCCGGTGATGGCGGACTCGTCGACGGAGGCGACGCCTTCGACCACATCGCCGTCGCCGGGGATGACATCACCGGCCTCGCAGACGACGCGGTCGCCGATCCGGAGGTCGGTGCCGGGCACCCGCTCCTCCGCCGGGCCGCTGAGGCGGCGGGCGACGGTGTCGGTCTTGGCCTTGCGCAGGGTGTCGGCCTGGGCCTTGCCGCGGCCCTCGGCGACGGCCTCGGCGAGATTGGCGAAGATCACGGTCAGCCAGAGCCAGCCGGTGATCGCCCAGCCGAACCAGTCGCCGGGGTCGGTGAGGGCCAGTCCGGTGGTGAGTACGGAGCCGATCAGCACCACGAACATCACGGGCGCCTTGGCCATCACCCGGGGGTCGAGTTTGCGCAGCGCCTCGGGGAGTGACTTCAGCAGTTGCCGGGGGTCGAAGAGTCCCCCGCCGACCCGGCCGTCGGCGGGCTTGTGGCCGGTGGGCAGATCGGAGTGGGGTGCCCTGGGCGGAGTTATCGTGCTCATGACGCAAGCCCTTCGGCGAGCGGGCCCAGCGCGAGCGCCGGGAAGTAGGTGAGTCCGGTGATGATCAGGATCGTGCCGACCAGCAACCCGGTGAACAGCGGCTGCTCGGTCCGGAGGGTTCCGGCGGTGGCCGGGACCGGCTTCTGCTCGGCCAGCGATCCGGCCAGCGCCAGGACGAAGACCATCGGCAGGAAGCGGCCGAGGAGCATCGCGAGACCGATGGTGGTGTTGAACCACGGGGTGTCGGCGTTGAGCCCGGCGAAGGCGGAGCCGTTGTTGTTGGCGCCGGAGGTGTAGGCGTAGAGGATCTCGGAGAAGCCGTGCGCCGCCGAGCCGCCGACCGCGTTCTCCGCCGTGTTGGTGATCGACTCCGGCGGCGTCGACAGGGCCACCGCCAGGGCGGTGAAACCGAGGACCAGGGCCGGGGTGATCAGGATGTAGCAGGCGGCGAGCTTGATCTCCCGGGTGCCGAGCTTCTTGCCCAGGTACTCGGGGGTGCGGCCGACCATCAGTCCGGCGATGAAGACCGCGATGATCGCCATGATCAGCATGCCGTAGAGGCCGGAGCCGACGCCGCCGGGGGCGATCTCGCCGAGCTGCATGCCCAGCATCGTGATCCCGCCGCCGTAGCCGGTGAAGGAGGAGTGGAAGCTGTTGACGGCGCCGGTGGAGGTGAGGGTGGTGGCCACCGCGAAGATCGACGAGCCGCCGACCCCGAACCGGACCTCCTTGCCCTCCAGCGCGCCGCCCGCCTCCTGGAACGCGGGCCCGGGGTGGGCGAACTCGGTCCACATCATCAGCGCCGTGAAGCCGATCCAGATCAGCGCCATGGTGCCGAGGATCGCGTACCCCTGCCGGACATTGCCGACCATCCGGCCGAAGGTGCGGGTGATCGAGAACGGGATCAGCAGGATCAGGAAGATCTCCAGCAGATTGGAGAGGGGCCCGGGGTTCTCGAAGGGGTGGGAGGAGTTGGCGTTGAAGTAGCCGCCGCCGTTGGTGCCCAGCTCCTTGATGGCCTCCTGGGAGGCGACCGCGCCGCCGTTCCACTGCTGGGTGCCGCCGGTGAACTGGCCGACGTCGTGGATGCCCGCGAAGTTCTGTACGGCCCCCAGGGAGACCAGCAGCAGCGCTCCGATCACCGAGATGGGGAGCAGGATCCGGATCACTCCGCGGACCAGGTCGGCCCAGAAGTTGCCCAGTTCACCGGTGCGGCTGCGGGCGAACCCGCGGACCAGGGCGACGGCGACCGAGATACCGACGGCGGCGGAGACGAAGTTCTGTACCGCGAGGCCGCCGGTCTGGACGACATGGCCCATGGCCTGTTCGCCGTAGTAGGACTGCCAGTTGGTGTTGGAGACGAAGGAGGCGGCGGTGTTGAACGCCTGGTCCGGGTCGATGGACGCGAAGCCGAGCGACCCGGGCAGCGATCCCTGGAGCCGCTGGAGCAGATAGAGGAAGAGGACCGAGACGGCGGAGAAGGCGAGCACCCCGCGGAGGTAGGACGGCCAGCGCATCTCGGTATTCGGGTTCGCGCCGATCGCGCGGTAGATCCACTTCTCGACCCGCAGATGCCGGTCGGCGGAGTAGACCCGGGCCATGTAGTCGCCGAGGGGACGGTGCGCCAGGGCGAGCGCCACGATCAGCGCCAGGAGCTGGAGCACTCCGGCAAGTACGGAACTCATGTCGGGGCTAGAACCTCTCCGGGTACAGAAGGGCGAGGACGAGATAGCCCAGCAGGGCGACGGCGATGATCAAGCCGACGACGTTCTCGGCGGTCATAGCTTCGCCACCCCCTTGGCGATGACGGCCACCAGCGCGAAGACCGCGACCGTGGTGACGACGAAGGCCAGGTCGGCCATCGTGAGCTCCTGTTTCTGATCGGAACTGCTTGGTTTCGGACTGTTCGAGGAAACCCCGTTTCGTCCGGTTCGCCGCCGTCGTTGACACGTCCCTTACGGGCCGGTCGCCCCTCTTGACGCTTCCTGTACGGAGCCCGTACGGGCTGCCGGGAACACGGCCGGGGGCGAGGATGGCGGAGAGTTCCGGAGCGATGGGATCCGGCCGAGTCCGAGGAGGGCGGATGAGTGGTGCACGGCCGCCCGCCGCCGCCCCGGAATCCGCTCCCCCGCGCGGCGGTACGGCCGCCGCCCGCTGCCGTGCCTGGCTGCTGGAGGGCCTGAGCGAGCAGACCGCCCGCCACCCCGGGCCGCACGGCAGGCCCCGGGCCGAGGCGAAGGGCCACCGCTGGTACCGGGTGATGTGTCTGACCGGTGTCGACTACTTCTCCAGCCTCGGCTACGCCCCCGGGATCGCGGTGCTCGCCGCCGGTCTGGTCGCCCCGCTGGCGACCCTGGTCCTGATCGCCCTCACCCTCTTCGGCGCGCTGCCGGTCTACCGCCGGGTGGCCCGCCGCTCACCGCACGGCGAGGGCTCCATCGCCATGCTGGAGCGGATGCTGCCGTGGTGGACGGGGAAGCTGCTGGTCCTGGTGCTGCTGGGGTTCGCGGCCACCGACTTCATCATCACCATCACCCTTTCGGCCGCCGACGCCTCCGCGCATATCGTGGAGAACCCCTACGCCCCCGGCTGGCTGCACGGCGAGAACCTGTGGATCACCCTCTTCCTGATCGGGCTGCTCGGCGCGGTCTTCCTCAAGGGCTTCCGGGAGGCCATCGGGGTCGCGGTCCCCCTGGTCGCCGTCTTCCTGCTGGTGAACCTGGTGGTGATCGTCGCCTCTGCCCGGCGGATCCTGTCCGAGCCGTTCGTGGTCGGCGACTGGTGGGACGCCATGCTCGGCGAGCACTCCTCGTCCCTGGCGATGGTCGGCGTGGCGCTGATCGTCTTCCCGAAGCTGGCCCTGGGCATGTCCGGCTTCGAGACCGGGGTGGCGGTGATGCCGCAGATCAAGGGCGATCCGTCCGATGCGTACGAGAATCCGGCGGGCCGGATCCGGGACACCCGCAAGCTGCTCACCACGGCGGCGCTGATCATGAGCTGCTTTCTGCTGCTCTCCAGCCTGACCACGGTGATGCTGATCCCGGAGCGGGAGTTCGCCTCCGGCGGCCCGGCGAACGGCCGGGCCCTCGCCTATCTGGCCCATCAGGAGCTGGGCGAGGTCTTCGGCACGGTCTACGACGTCTCCACGATCTGCATCCTCTGGTTCGCGGGCGCCTCGGCCCTGGCCGGACTGCTGAACCTGGTCCCCCGTTTCCTCCCCCGCTACGGCATGGCACCCGAATGGACCAGGGCGGTCCGTCCGCTCGTCCTGGTCTTCATGGCGATCGCGGTGGGGATCACGGTCTACTTCGACGCGAATGTCGACAAGCAGAGCGGCGCCTACGCCACCGGGGTCCTCGTCCTGATGCTCTCGGCCGCCCTCGCGGTCACCGTCTTCGCCCATCAGGCCGGGGACCGCCGGGCGGCCATCGGCTTCGGCACCATCACGGCGGTCTTCGTCTACACCACGGTCGCCAATGTCATCGAGCGCCCCGACGGCATCAAGATCGCGGCCCTCTTCATCCTGGCGATCCTGATCACCTCCTTCGCCTCCCGGATCCACCGGGCGTTCGAGCTGCGCGCGGCGGACGTCGTCTTCGACGGCACGGCCGAACGGTTCGTCCGGGAGGCGGCGGCCAAGGGCCCGATCCGGATCATCGCCAGCGACCCGACGGAACACACCAAGGCCGAGTACCGGGCCAAGGAGTACCGCAAACGCGAGGAGACCCATATCCCGGGCAAGCGCCCGGTCCTCTTCCTGGAGGTCGTGGTCCGGGACTCGTCCGACTTCACCGAGGACCTCACCGTCCACGGCTCCGAGAAGTACGGCGTACGACGGCTGCGGGTCACCGGCCCCACGGTCCCCAACACGATCGCGGCGGTCCTGATGCGGATCCGCGACGACACGGGCGAGGTCCCGCACGCCTACTTCACCTGGACGGAGGGCCATCCGGTGAGCCATCTCCTCCAGTTCCTGGTCTTCGGCGAGGGCGAGACGGCCCCGGTCACCCGCGAGGTGCTGCGCCGCGCCGAACCGGACCCCGCCCGCCGCCCCCGGATCCACGTGGGCTGACGGACCCGGCGGCCCAGCCCGGTGAGCCGAGCGGCCCGGCGCTCCGGGGCGGAGCGGAACTGCCCGCCCGGCCCGCGCGTCGTTCACGGGGAGCAGGAGACCCGTGACAGGAGAGGCGCATGAGACGCGACGCCGGATCCCCATCCGCGGCAGGGCCCGCGCGGCGGTGGCTGAGGGGTGGCCAGTGGCGGCGGGAGCGGGTGGTGATCGGTCTGGTGGCCGTGGTGACCCTGGTCTCCGCCGGTCCGGGTCTTGTCCCGAACGCCGGTCCCCGGCTGGGCAGTCTGCTGGAGACCTTCCAGCCGTGGCTGCCGCTGGCCGCCGTACCGCTGGCGGCCGTCGCGGTCTGGCGGCGGTCGGCCCTCGCGCTCGGCCTCTGCGCGGCGCCGGGAATGGCCTGGCTGGTGGTGCACGGCGGCACCCTCGCGGCGGACGGCGGACGGCACGATCTGACGGCGCTTCAGCACAATGTGAGCGATGTCAATCCGGATCCGGCGGGCACGGCCCGGCAGCTGCTGGCGGCGAAGGCCGATGTGATCGCCCTGGAGGAGGTCACTCCCGGGGCGCTTCCGGCCTACCGGAAGGAGCTGGATCCCGCGTATCCGCATTTCGCGGCGGACGGCACGGTCGCCCTCTTCTCCCGCCACCGGCTGACCGATGTCCGCCCGGTCGACATCCGCCCCGAGGACGTCCCGGCCGACTGGCGGCGCGGGCTGCGCGCGACGGCACACACCCCGTGGGGCGAGATCGCGGTGTACGTGGCCCATCTCCCGTCCGTACGGCTCTCGCCCCTCTCCGGTTTCGGGACCACCCGCCGGGACGAGAGCGCCCGCTATCTGGGCACCGCGATCGAGGCCGAGGAGACGGAGCGGGTACTGCTGCTCGGTGATCTCAACTCCACGGTCGGCGACCGGGGGCTGACCCCGCTGACGTCCCAGCTGAACGCCCCCGACGGCGCGTTCGCCTTCTCGTGGCCGGCGGCCCGGCCGCTGGCCAGGATCGATCAGGTGCTGGCCAGGAAGGCCCGGGTCACCCATATCCGGGCCCTGGGCAGGACCGGGAGCGACCATCTCCCGGTCCTGGCCGGGATCCGGTTCTGAACCGGGGCGCCGCCCGGGCGCCCCGGAACCGGCTCAGCCGTCGGCCTCGACCTCCACCTCCAGGTCCGGGTCCGGATCCGCGTCGGGCAGGGACCGCGACAGCTCCAGCGCCTCCAGCGCCCGGTGCAGTACGGCTTCCACCCGCAGACGGCCGCCGCCGTCCCGGTCGAAGACCTGAAGGGTCTCAAGACAGAGCAGGACCCAACGCGCCTCGCCGCCCGATCCGACGGCCAGTTCGACCGCCGCCCCGACGTCGTCCCGCCGGTTCCAGCCGGTGCCGAGCTGGGCGACGACCATCCGGTACCCCGCGTACACCGCCTCGTCCCGCCGGATCCCGGTCGCCTCGGCGAGGTCCCGCGCGCCGTCCTCCCGGGCCGTGGTCCGGGCCAGTTCACCGAGGACGGTGTCCTGGTCGTGGCCGTTCCGGCGCAGTTCCAGGGCCCGGTCGAGGAGCAGCGGCCAGCCGCCGGTGAGTTCGGCGAGCCGGGCGAGCCGGGCGTCCGTCTCGCAGAAGCTCTGCCGTCTGCTCCAGTCCTTGAGGGCCCCGGCGTCGTACCGCCGCAGGGTGACGACGGTGCCGTCGTCGTCGGCCGCCGGGTCCCCGGTCAGCAGTTCCCGCCAGAAGGCGAGCTGGCGGATACCCGATACGAGCACCACGGACCGGGTGGCGTCGGGCCGGTCGGGGACCGTCGTCCGGGCCCTGGCGAGCGATTCACGGCACGGTTTGGCCCGTTTCCCGGTCAGATCGCTCACCACGAGCCGCCGTTCCCCCCGGACGCCGTCGGCCAGTGCCTCCCGGTAGGCGTGGGCGCTGCCGATCTCGGGCGCCGTCCAGCCCTCGATCCGGCCGGTCGCGCCGCGCAGGGTGCGGACGACGTCGCCGACGCCGGTGGCCGGGCTGCCGAGGACGACCCGTACCTGGTTGCCGCCGTCGCCGAGGAGGTAGTCGATCTGGTCGACGGTCAGCGGCGCGGACCGGCCGTCGGTCAGGTCGGGGCGGCTCTCCCGGACCAGGGTCTCCTCCAGGCGGCAGTCCCGTTCGGCGCCTTCGAGCCGGGCCTCGATCTCCTGGGCCGTACCGATCATCCGCAGCGCGTTGGGGCCGCGCAGATGCCATCCCCGGCCGTCGTTGTTGGGGGCGAGGACACCGAGGCCGACCATTTCGAGGAGGTAGGCGCGGAAGCCCTCGCTGTCGAGCCGTTCGAATCCCTCCCGCCACCACTGGCCGCATTCGTCGCGGAGTTCGTGGTCGCTGAGCCGGGTCTCCAGGCCGCTTTCCCGGGCGTGCCGGGCGAGGACGTTGGCGACGACGAGATAGCGGTGGTCGAGTTCGAGGGTCTCCTTGAAGGCGGCCGTGATGTCGGAGCGCAGCGACGCGTCCCGTTCGACGGCGTCGACATCGGCGGCGTCGATGGCGTACGGCGGTCCGGCCGCCGCCCGCCGGGCCCGTTTGAGCTGCATGCCCTCGACCAGTCGGCTGCCGAAGATCTGGAGCAGGAAGGGCTGGTAGGAGCAGAAGCCGAGGACCCGGTTGACCAGGTCGGCGTCGGCGAACTCGAAGCCGAGGGCGCGCAGCGGATGGACCAGCAGATCGGCGGCGAACTGCGGTGACAGCGGTCCGACGACGGCGGGTGTCTGGGCGAGGTGCCCGAAGGGCCCGTTGCGGGCGAGCCGGGTGAAGCGCTGGACGGAGTGGAGTCCGGCGAAGACGACCTTGGCCCGGCCCCCGGAGTCCTCGCCGAGGCCGCGCAGTCGCCGGGTCTCGATGCATTCGGGTACGTCGGCCTCGAAGAAGAGGTCGCATTCGTCGAGCAGGATCAGCAGCCGGCGTTCGGGGTCCCGGTCGAGCCAGCCCTGGACGCCTTCGGTGACGCGTTCCCACGCCTCGCGCCGGGGGCCGCGCCGCCGGGGCTCGTCCAGTACCTCCATCCGGGTGAGTTCCCGGTCGAGGGTGGTCCAGATCGCGGCGGCGCCGAGGGCGGTGGCCTTGCCGATGCCGATCTTGTCGAGGTTGAGGTGGAGGGTGCGGTGGCAGCCGGGGAGCTGCCGTTCGAAGTGGTCGCCCGCGTCGGCGAGGAGCGCCGATTTCCCGAGGCCCCGGCCGCCGTAGAGGATCTGGGTGCCCGCCGGGTCGATGATGCTCTTCCGTTCGCGGTCGCGCCCGTAGAACATCTCCCGGCCGATCTGGCCGCGTTTCTCCTTGATGTACGGGTTCACGGCGGAGAACGGCAGCAGGGTCTCGGTGGCGGCGTCGACCCGCCGGTTGCCCCGGGCCGCGAGGTAGGCGAGTGCCGCGTCGTCCACGACGACGACGGGTTTGGCGGTGTCCCGGGAGCGGGCGGCGAGTTCGGCCCTGGTCCGGCTGTCGAGGGTGCCGAAGTGGACGACGAGCAGGCTGGCGTCGCTCGGGTCCTGCCGGATCCGGCTGAGCAGCAGATCGGCGGCGGGCCTGCCCCAGATGAGCAGGGCCCGCAGTTTGTCGCCCCGGGCGGCGAGCCCGGAGCCGAAGGCGGGGGCCCAGGCCCGGCCGGTGACCTGGACGTCGACGATGTCGAAGAACTTGTAGTCCTTGCCGCGCGGCAGCCCGTCCAGGGGGCGGATGCCCTTGGATTCGTAGCCGAGGAGGGCGAGGGCGGGGGCCAGGTCCTCGCGGGGGTTGATCCGGCCCCGGTCCTTGGTGGTGGCGAGCTTCCGCCAGCGGCCGAGGGCGGCGGAGGCGCGGGCCGCCTCCTCGGTGGAGAGGGCGGTGTAGTCGAGTGCGGCGACGGAGCGGTGTCTGCCGCCGGCCCGGACGGTGGTCACGAGCTGTTCGGTGATGCCGCCGGGCAGCCCGTCGGGGACGGCCGGGTAGAACACCTCCAGATGGGATTCCTCGGACCGGATCTCGGGGACGGGTTCGCCGAGTTCGAGGTAGTAGAGGAGTTCGGCGGCGGTGGCGAGGCTGTCGGCGTCGAGGTGGCGGCGGATGTGGTCGCGGTCGGCGGCGCCGACGTCGGCGAGCCCGTCGAGCCGGGCCCGCAGCCGGTCGGCGGCCTCGGCGCGGTAGCGGGGCAGCAGTTCGGCGACCCGGTCCAGATTGCGCCGGATGGCGGCGGGTTCGCGGGCTTCCCCGGCGGGGGTGGCGGGTGCCGCGTCGGCGAGGAGTTCCTGGAGTCCGACGTCCTGTTCGACGGTGAGGGCGCCGTCGGCCTGGGCCCGGCGCAGGGCGGCGGCCTGCCGGGCGGCGATCGCGGCGAGTGCCGTACGGCGTTCGTGCTCGCGGCGTTCGATCCGGGGCCGGTCGGCGACGGCCGGGGTCAGTCCGTGCGCGGCGGGCAGCGCTCCGGCGTCGGCGAGCCGGAGGACGGTGTGGACGGCGGTGAATCCGTCCCGGGAGAGCAGGAGTTCGACGGCCCGGTCCCAGGAGGTGTCGACGGCGGTGAGCAGTTCGGCGACGGTGGGGGCGCCCGCCTCGGTCCCGGCGGCGCCGGTCCTCGGCGGGACCTTCAGCAGTTCGGCGTCGAGTACGGCGGCGGCTTCCGTGCCGGTGGGCGGCTGCGGCGGCCTGCGGCCGGGGTCGGCCAGCTCGTCGAGGACCCGGGTGAAGACGACGGCGGCCCGGTTGGCGGCGGCCCTGGTGAGGGGATCGGCGGTGCGCCGTTCCTGGGCGGCGAGGTCGTCGGCGATCCGGTCGCGCAGACCGAGCATCCGCCGCCGTAGCGCGGCGACCGCCTCGTAGGCCCAGGCGTTCCCGGCGGACCGGCGGGTACGTGCCTCGCGTTCGGCCGCGCGCCAGCGCCGTACGGCGTCCCGGACGCGTTCCATGAACTGCCGTACGTCGGCCCGGGCCGCGCCCTGGATGGTCCGGCCGCCCGGGCTGCGCAGTTCGTCGTCCATCCGGTCGACGGCGGCCTCGATCTGCGCGGGCCGCCCGAGCCGTTCGAGCAGGTCGTCGGCGAGTTCGGCGGCGTCGGGAGCGCCGTTGACGACGGCTCCGAGCACCCGCCCGAACTCCCCGGTGGGGGCGAGCAGCCGGCGGGCCATCTGGGTGGCGCGCTGGAATCGCATCCGGGGTACGGCGAGCGCCGTACGGCATGCCTCGACGCTCTCCCCGAGCCGGTGTTCGAGACCGGAGACATCGGCGCCGACGGCGTCGAGCGGGGCGATCAGCAGGGCCCCGGTGAGCGCCGCTTCGGCCAGTTCGGCGGCGACCTCGGCGAGCGCCCCGGAGAGCCGTTGCGCGAGTGCCTTGAGCTGGGCGCCGACGACGGGTTCACCGGTCACGACGGCGGCGTTCACCAGGGCGGGCAGGACGAGCAGCGGCGCGACGTCCGCATGGGGACCACCGGGGCCGTCGGGGCCTGCGGGGCCGACGGGACCCGCGCCGCCGGACGCCGCCAGGACGTCGTCGTCCCTGAGCAGTCCGGCGATCGCGTCGGCGGCGGAGTCGGAACGGTTCCGCAGGACGCCCCCGAGCCCGGCGAGCCGCAACGCGGCGACCTCCGAGGGCCGCCGCCGCGCGGCGGCGGAGAGCCGGGCCGCGAGCCCGTACCGCTCCTCGACAACAAGCCGCGCGAGCACCAGTCCGACCTCGACGGGCCCGTCATCGGCGGGTGTGGCCTGCGGGGATGCGCGGTCAGGGCCTTCATCGGCGGCGGTCGACGGCGGACCGGTGGCCGCGTCCACGAGCTCCGACCCGGCCCGGGACGGGCGGGTCGCGTCCGTAGCGGGCAGGGCTTCCGGAGCGTCACCGGTACGGACCGGGACCGGGCCGGAACCGGTCGGGCGCGGGCCGCCCCGGTCGGCGGCCGTCGGCGATCCGGCGGGCTCCGGGACACGTCCGGGCTCCGGAGGCGGGGCCGACTCGGGGCCGCCGGGGGTCGCGCTCCCGCCGGTTCCGGTGGTGTTCGGCGGCCGGAGGGACACGGCCGGCCCGTCGGTGCTTTCGGCGAGGTAGTACGAGGCCGGGGCCGACCTTTCTCCGGTACGGCCCGGGCCCCGGCCGGATCCGGCCCGGCCGGTCGTCGCCGGGGCGTCGGCGGGCTCCGGGGCGGGCGGGTGATCCCGCCCGGCGCCGCCGCGGGGCGGGGTCGCCTCGGCTTCGGATCGGGCCGGGTCGGTGGACTCGTCGGCACGGCCGGGCGGGTGGTCCGGCTCCCCGGCGCCGCGAACCGCCGTCCTCCGGCGCCCCCGGCGGGGCTCGCCGGGCGTGGTGCCGGGAGTCACGGCCCCGGTGCCGCCCGTACACCCGTCGCCCGGCGGTTCCGGGGCGGGCGGTGCGGGCGGGCTCTCGGATGGTTCGGCCGACAGCCCCTGTCCGCCTCGGGCCGGACCGGCCGTACCCGTTCCGGGGGCGATCTGGTCGTGGAAGACGGCCACCACCGCGTACGGCGGATGGGCCCGGGTCAGCCGCCGCTGGAGTTCCTGGATCTCGGCGGGTGTGCCGCCGTCGGCTCCGGCCCGTACCAGCGCCTCGATGAGGGTCAGGGCCTCGGCCGCCGCGTGGTCGGCCGCGGACCAGTCGTCCTCGGCGAGCAGGGCGGCGGCCTGTGCCACGGCCTGTTCGAGGACGTCGGCGACCGGCGCTCCCCGGGGGCAGGTGAAGGTCGCGACGGCGGCCAGTGCCGTACGCGTCGCCGTGTCGCGCCGGACGGCCGCGCGGTGTTCGGCGACCGCCCGGACGATGTCGCGGAGCCGGGCGGGCACCCCGGTGACACCGAGGCCGTCGAGGCTTCCCGCGACCCGGTCGAAGGCCGGGCCCACCCGGGCCAGCAGGGCGAGATCGGGCCCGGCGGGCGGTCGGCCGTCGGCGAGGGCGGTACGGATCCGTTCGGCGGCGGCCGACGCCTCCGGCACGACGGCCGTCAGCGCTTCGGTCCGGGCGGCCAGTTCGGCGAGGTCCCGTTCCCGCCGCGAGGGCTCGGAAGTACGCCCGGGGTCCGGCGGGCCCGACCGGTGCGGCGAGTCCGACGGACGGGACGGAGTCCGCGAGTTCGGCGGCGGCTCCTCGGGCGGCTCCCCCGCCACGCCCCCGGGGCTCTCCGGCTCGACGGCCAACGCGTAGTCCGGCAGGCCCGCCATCGACCCCGCCGCCGCGTGCGGACAGGCGAACCCGGGCTCGTCGCCGGACGTCTCGGCGACGCGTTCGGCGGCGGCGCGGAGCACCTCCAGCGCTTCCGGTTCGGCCCGGATGCCCAGCCAGTCGCGGTCCGCCGCCCAGAGCACGGCCCGCGCGGTCTGCTGCGAGCCGTCGGCCCAGGCGAAGAGCGTGAGCCGGGCGAGCCGTACCCCCCACCGTTCGACGGGATCGCCGGGCGGGTGCTGGGCGGCGTCGCCGCCCGCCGCCGCTTCCTCGATCTCCTGTCTGATCCGCTGGGTCAGCCAGCGGGCGGCCTCGGCCTGTTCCCGAGGCGGTTCGAGCCGCTGGACGCGCTTGAGCACCTGCTCGCTCAGGACCCGGCCGAACCGGCGCGGCTCGACCTTCCGGAACTTCAGGTTCTGCAGAATCACCCGCCGTTCGCGTTGGGCGAGCAGATTGAGGACGAGTTCGGTCTCACCGGCCGTGATCTCCCCCAGCGTGACCGGGATCTGCTCCCCGAGGGCGCGCAGTGCGGCGTAGAGGGCGGCATGCGGGGTGGTGTGCGGGGTGGTCAGCACCATCAGGGGTGTGGTCGTGACCGTCGTCGGCTCAGCCGTCATCCGTCGGTTCATCCGTTCTGTCGTCCGTCGTCGTTCCGTCGGGGGTGCGTGATGCCGTGCCGTGCCGAGGGGGGTGGCGCCACCGTCCGGTGACGGGTCAACGGCCCCGGTAGTGGGGGCCGACGAACGTCCGCCCTGGCGGCAGTTCGGTGCCGTCGGCCTTGCCGACCTCCCGGCAGTACGCGCGGTACGCCTCCCGCTGGCGCGTGGAGGGCGCGCTGCCCCGGGGCAGTCGGCGGACGAACGCGTTGACGAGATGCGGAGTCGCCGCTCCGGTACCGGCACCGGTCGTCGCGGCCGTTTCATCGCCTTCGGCGGACCCCGCGGGCTCGGCTCCGGGGCCGGTGACGGGCCGGGGGTCGGGGTCGTAGCCCACGAGCGGTATCGGCGGTTCCGAGGGCCGGGCCGGATAGTGCGGATCGCCGTCCGCGCCCCGGCTGCCGACGGCCGCGTAGAGGAGGCCGTTCCCGATCAGCTCCCCGGCCGCGTGATCCAGTTCGGCGGCGGTGATCGGGCCGCCCCGGCGGTCGCCTCCGGTCCGCCGTCCGCCGGGGCCGGGGCCGGGCGCGGTGTCGAGTTCGAGCAGATGGACGGCGCGTGGCAGGGCCGCCCGGTCGAGGAGGGCGTGCCCGTCCTCGGTCAGCAGCCCGCAGCGCCGTACGGCTCGCAGGACGAGTTCGGGCGGCCCGGGTTCGGCCCGGCCGGGCCGGGGGCGGGGTCCGGGTCGGGGGTCGTACGGCCCGTACCGGGTCAGGACCCGGGGGTCGTACCGGTGCCGCAGGATCCCGCCGTCGACCGTGACCGGTGTGTCCAGGAGGGTCGTACGCATCGTCAGCCGGGTACTCCCCCGGATCCACTCCGCGTCGATCAGCAGACCGGGGCGACTGCCGTCGGGCCACCGCACCCCGGCGAGGCCCGGGACGCCGTCGCGGTCGGGGGCGAGCCGGACCCGCCGGCCGGGGGCGGGGCCCGCGGGCTCTCCCGCGTGGGTGAACTCCAGCACCGCGGAACGTTCCGCGGTGCCGAGCGCGCGCAGCTCCTCGGCGACGGCGGCGGGCAGGGGTGCCCGGGACGCGCGCAGGGCACCCGGCCGGAGGGCGAAGGTCCAGCGGACGGAGCGGGGGTCGTCGCCCGTCACCCGGGGCCCGCCGAGCCGCGCCCCTTCGTACGAGGCGGCGGCACCGGCACCGGCCGCCGCCGTACGGTCCGGTTCCGCGCCCGGGTGGTGGGAGCGCCAGATCCCGCCGCTCTCGAAGGCGTCCACCAGTGCGACCCGTACACCAGTCTCGGGAAAGAGGCCCCGGTCGGTGTCGCGGACGACATCGCCCATCGCCAGATTGGTCCGGCAGACGGCGACCGCGTATCCGACCCCGCCGAGCCGGCCTTCCGCGCCCGCGACGGACCGCAGCCAGGGGCCGACGGCGGTGTGGACGGTCTTCGGCCCGGTGCGGCCGTGGCGCCGGGGTCCGGACGGGACGCAGCCGCGTACGAGGGAGTTGGCGAGGGTTCCCAGATCGGACCGGCCCAGGGGGCCGTCCCTGAGCAGCCCTTCGGCGACCTCGGTCCGGCTGAGGGCGTAGCCGTTCCACAGGCGGACGGAGTCGCTGGTGGCGAGGGCGTGGGCGACGGTGCCGAGCAGTCCGTGGAGGACGGCGCGGAGCCGTCGTGGATCGTCGTCGCCCGCCAGCCGGGCCAGGGGTACGGGGACGGCCGGGCCGATGCGACCGTCCCTTCCGGGTCCGAGGAGGTGGGCGACGAAGTGCTCCGTCTCGCCGTACGTCCCGCTGTTCGCCGCGCCGCGCGCGGCGGCGGGCGCTTCGGGGGCGCACCGGACGCCGTAGCGGATGTGCCCGTCCTCGGTGAGCCATTTGCCGTGGGCCCGGAGCCGGTCGGTCTTGCGGGTCTCCACCTGGAGGCCGGAGCCGAAGGCGGTGAAGTCGGGGACCAGCAGTTCGGGCCGTACGGACGGTGAGCCGTCGCCGCCGACGCGGTCCCCGGTTCCGTCCGTCCCCCACACGGAGGCGCCGTCGTCCGGTACGGCTCCGCCCGGTAACGCGCCCTCGCGGTAGACGATCTCCGCGTAGAGGGGTTCGGAGCCGGTCTCCACCCGGACGAAGGCGCCGACGGGCAGTACGGCGGCGCCTGTTCCGTCGCAGGTGACGGAGGGGAAGGCGTCGATGTCGAGGGCGCAGCCCCCGTAGCCGTCGCCCGTGGTGTCGTAGCCGAGGCAGGCCGCGTTGAAGGCGACGGTGGTGTGGACGGGCCCGGGGCGGGCTTCCACCACGCGTTCCAGATACCGCCGCAGTGCGGCGAGTTCGGCGGGGTCCACCGCGTGGGGGCCGTTCGCCATGGCGGGGGTGAGGACGGGCCGCCCGGCGGGGCCGGTCCGATCGCCCCGGGGCCCGGCTCCGCTTCCGCTTGCTGAGTCTTTCGCGGTTCTCGCGGTTCTGGCGGTTCTGTCGGGGCTCGCGCCGAAGGGGGTGGTTCCGATTCCACCACGGGCATGAGCCATCGTCATATTCCGTCTCCCCTCGCAGGAATCACCAGGCAGCGAGCCCGGGATGTCGATCGCGTTCGGGTGGGGGCGGTCGACGCTACGCCTTTCGGATCGCCCGTGGGCGGCTTCGACGGGATCCGGTCGCGCCATCCCGGCACGGTCGGCAAGATCAGGCTGATAACCCGCCGCAACCGCACATCAGTACGAGCACGGCCCGACTGCCGGCTTTCCGCGGAGTTTCGCGGAACTTATCGGAGGAGATCGATTTATGGTCTACATTCCGCACAGAGGCCGAGCAGCGGATTCGTCGCGCGACGCGGGAGACGGAGCAGGAGGATGGGAATCGGTACGGGCCGAGAAGGATGGGCAGCTCCCTGCGGAGGGGGCCGCCCCCGACCCTGCCGTGCCCACGGCCCCGGAACCGGCCGGTCCGGCCTCACCGAGACCGCGCACTGCCGCAATCCCCGGCCGGGCGGAGAACCGCGATGCGCTCACGATGCCCGGCGGCTCCGCGCCACGCGCCCGGGCCCGCCGCGACGGACACAGCGGTTCTTCGGCGCGCCCCCGTCGCGGGAGGACCGCAAAGCACTTACGGTGCCCGGCGCCTCCGCGCGACGCGCCCGCGCCCTGGTTCCCCGCCCCGCGCCCGAGTCCGGGCCGGACCGGGCCCGATAGGAGCGGCCCGGCCGGGCGGAGTCACACGCCGAGGTCGGCCAGCCACTCCCCCGTGGTCCGGGGCTTCAGACCCAGCAGCTCCTGGGCCGAGTTCTCCGGCCTGATGGCATGGTCGGGCAGGGTGCCGATCGCCCGGTAGAGCCCGGCCACCCCGGCCGCCGTCGGCGCCCCGAGCAGCGGGGTGATCAGTTCGGCGAAGGCGTCCGGGGTGATGCCCTCGTAGCTGACGTCCCGCCCGAAGCGGCCCCCGAACGCCTCCGCGAGAGCGGCACCGGTGATCGCCGGGTACTGGCCCACGGCGACCGTGCCGGTGACATCCGTACGGTCCACCAGCAGCACGGCGGCGGCATCGGCGACGTCCAGATGGGACGACCACGAGACGTCGAATCCGTCCGCGATCGGATACCGCAGCACACCCTCTTCCCGGGCCCCGCCGACGACCGGCGGCAGCAGCAGGTTCTCCAGGAACAGCTTCGGCGCGAGTACGGCGTACGGGACCCCGCTCGCAGCCACCCCCGCGATCAGCTCCGCCACCGCCGGATCAGCCCCGGGCCCCTCGGTGAAGGCGCCGCTGGTGGAGACCACCACCCGGCCGGGCCGGGCCCGCCCCACCGCCGCGACGATGTGCCGCGCGTAGGTCAGCCGGTCGTCGGGCGCGCCCAGCGGCAGATGGACGAAGACCCCGGCAGCGCCCTCGTACGCGGCGGCGAGCTGGTCGGCCGACGCGTAGTCGGCGGTGACGGCGTGTACGCCCTCCGGTACGGCGCCCGTGTCCCGGACGACGGCCGTCACCGGCCGGCCGGTGGCGGCGACGGCGGTGAGGACGGGGGCTCCCTGGGCGCCCGTGGCGCCGTGGATCACATAGTTCATAGCGCCAATGGTGCATACGATGCACCGGTTACATCAACTGCACCAATGGCGTACCGTCGCACTATGAGCACATCATTGCCGAGCTGCGGGGTCGCCCGATTCCTCACACTGCTCGACGGCCCGTGGGCCACCCTGATCGTCCGAGAGCTGCTCAGGGGCCCGCAGCGCTTCACCGAGCTGCGCTCGTCCCTGCCGGGGATCAGCCCTCACACGCTGACGAGCAGGCTCCGCCAGTTCGAGACCCACGGAATCGTGACCCGTACGGTCCACGCGGAGGTTCCGCCACGCGTGGTGTACGAGCTGACGCCGCTCGGCAAGGAGCTGCGGACCGTGCTGGACGCGATGGCCGCCTGGGCGATGGCGATACCCGTGGCGGAGCACGCCGAGGGCGTCGGCGCGGGCTAGGCCGTGTCTTCAGAATCCCGCCTGGCCCGCGACGCCCGGCACGCACATTCGCCGCGTTGTCGGGATTTCCCAAGTACGTCCAGTACGAGGGAACCCCTCCGCCTTGCG
>NZ_JBFADP010000067.1:0-39716 GCF_040641415.1 Streptomyces sp. NPDC020875
GCCCGGCGGCGGCCCCCCACCCCCCCCCGGTCCGGGGGGCCGCCGCCCCCCCCGCCCCCTACGGGCCGCCCCCCCCCGGGGCGGCCCCCGGGCAACGCGAGGGGCCCCCCCCGGGGGGGGGGGGTGGGGCGCCCTTCCGCTGCTCTTACGCGATACCGCCCGGCTCAGTGGCCGGTGGTCTCCCCGGTCCCGGCCTCGGTGCCCTCGGTGCCCGTGCCGGTCTCGGTGCCGGGAGCGCCGCTCTCCGTACCCTCCGGGGCACCGGACTCCTGGCCGTCGGCGGGCTTGTCACCCTCGGCGGGCTTGTCACCCTCGGCGGGCTTGTCGCCCTCCGCGCCGGGCTGGCCCTCGGGGCTGGCCGCCGGGGCGGGCGGCGCGGCGGTCGGGCCGAAGTCCTTGTAGTCGGCGGTGTTCGGGAAGACGAACGCCTCCAGGCTGATGTCGCCCGTCTTGCTCAGCCGGAAGACGACGTCCTGCACGCCACCGAGCTTCTTGGTGAGGGCCACGCCGTCCTCGATCACCGCGGACGCGTTGCCCTTGCCGCCGATCACGACCGAGCCCTGGGCGGGCACGGTGATCGCGCCGGAGCCCGACGCCGCCGTCAGCTTCACGGTGGCGCCCGCCACGGTGACGGAGTCCAGCGTCTGGTCGGCCCGGCCGCTGTTGAAGATCGTCGCCGAGACGGCCGCGGGGCCCGCCTGGCCCGCCTTCTCCTGGGCGATCACATTCGCGTTCTGGATCGAGATGGTGTCCACGGAGGCCATCGCGGTGTCCGGCTTGACGCCGAGGGACTCCGCGTTGTTGCCGGCGCCGCACGCGGTGAGCGCGGTGAACGACAGCGCGACTGCGGACACGGCGAGGACGCCGCGGCGAAGGCGAGTAGCGCCCCCGGACGGAGTAAGGGGGAGGCTCACGGCGGCGACATCTCCTTGCAGCTATGGATCGACCCGGACGGTCCTGCTCTTGCTGAACCGGCGCAATGGAGGCCGTGCCCGCGTCAGTTCGCCCACAGATTACAGAGCCCTCCCTTCGCACCCGCACCCGACCCGCCCCTAACTGGCCCTTCGCCCGGAGCCGGGCCCGGGGGAGGGGGTCGGGCGGAGCCATGGGAGGGGCCGTGCGGGAAGCGCCGGGGAGTGCCGCGGGGGTGTCCCGGGGAGCGGTCCCGGGTCCGTTCGGCGCGGCGTACGGCGTCGTGTTCCGGTACTTCTTCCGGGGGCGTGTCCCGGACCGGGATCGCGACGGGATTCACCGGACCGCCACCCGTCGTTTCCCGTGAAACATCCGGATCGCATCAGGCACCGGATGTGATCCGGATTTCTCCGGCCCCGATCAATTCACCGCGACCGGTCGGCGGGGAACCGGTGATGTGCCGGGATCTCCTTCGATGTGTGGTGCGGATGAGGCGGTATTGATTACCGGAGATCATTCGAAGATCAATTCAGGATTCCGCCGACCGACCCTCCGTACGGGTGACCGAGGACCGAACGGAGTACGGGAAGTTCACCGGCGAGAACCAGGCAAATCGGGACGTTCGGCCGCCTCGACGCCCGTCCCGCCAGGTGTGACGCCCATGTTTCCACCTGTCCGCGCAGCGGCTCCGACCTGCGAATACCGTGTTCCGCAAGCCGTCCACAGCACGTTCGCGTCGCTGTTGTCAAGCCCCGAGATATGCTCTGACCTGCGAAAACGCCATTCAGAAGAAGCTGTATCCGTGTTACCCTGGATAGCCACGGAAGGGGTACCTGTCACATGACGTTCAAGGTTGGCGACACCGTGGTCTATCCCCATCACGGGGCCGCGCTGATCGAGGCCATCGAAACTCGCCAGATCAAAGGCGTGGACAAGACCTACTTGGTGCTCAAGGTCGCTCAGGGCGACCTGACGGTTCGCGTACCGGCGGACAATGCCGAGTTCGTGGGCGTACGCGATGTGGTCGGCCAGGACGGGCTGGACCGGGTCTTCGAGGTACTGCGCGCGCCGTACGCCGAGGAGCCGACGAACTGGTCCCGTCGTTACAAGGCAAACCTGGAGAAGCTCGCCTCCGGTGATGTCATCAAGGTCGCCGAGGTCGTTCGCGACCTGTGGCGTCGTGAGCGTGAGCGTGGGCTCTCCGCCGGTGAGAAGCGGATGCTCGCGAAGGCGCGCCAGATCCTGGTGAGCGAACTCGCCCTCGCGGAGAACACCAACGAGGACAAGGCCGAGGCCCTGCTCGACGAGGTTCTCGCGTCCTGACGCGTTCGGCTGACCGGACCGCCCCGCGCGGACGTACCGGATCAGCCCACCGCACACACAACTGCCGCGGTGCCCGCCGACATGATGTGATCCCCATTGATCACCGAACTGTTGCCGGGCACTGCGGCATGTTCGTCCGCTGCCGTCGTCACCCGTCCGCGATGACGCCGTCGGCGCATGTCACAGCTGTCCCAGGAGACCTGGCCCCCAGGGGAGGCCCGGCCCTGGTGTGCCGGGCCCGGGCGGCTGGCGCGGACCATCGTCACGGAAGGGTCCGTCAAGGCTTCGCACCCGGCACGCTGAGGCCATACCCATCCGGGCCGAGGAAACAAACCTGCCGGAGTGCAACCGATGTCAGACCGATCGCTCACACCCCGCACCGCGGCGGTCATCCCGGCCGCCGGACGGGGGGTACGGCTCGGCCCCGGCGCCCCCAAGGCGCTCCGGGTGCTCAGCGGCACCCCCATGCTGGTCCACGCCGTCCGGGCGATGGCCGCGTCCAACGCCGTCGGCCTGGTGGTGGTCGTCGCGCCGCCCGAGGACGCCCAGGGCGTACGCGCCCTGCTGGCCGATGTCGCCCTGCCGGAGCGCACCGAGGTGACCGTGGTCCCCGGCGGAGCGACCCGCCAGGAGTCCGTACGGCTCGGCCTCGCCGCCGTACCCGATGACGTCACGGTCGTCCTCGTCCACGACGCCGCCCGCCCGCTGGTGCCCGTCGACACCGTCGACGCCGTCATCGAGGCGGTACGCGACGGGGCGCCCGCCGTCGTCCCGGCGCTGCCGCTCGCGGACACCGTCAAGGAGGTCGAGCCGGGCGCCAAGGGGTCGCCCGAGCCCGTCGTCGCCACCCCCGAGCGGGCCCGGCTGCGGGCCGTACAGACCCCCCAGGGCTTCGACCGCGCCACCCTGCTGCGGGCCCACGACCAGGTCCCGCCGGAAGGCGAGGGCGCCACGGACTGCGCGGGCATGGTGGAACGGCTGGGGGAGCCGGTCGTCGTCGTGCCCGGGCACGAGGAGGCGTTCAAGGTGACTCGTCCGCTCGATCTCGTACTCGCCGAGGCGGTACTCGCCCGCAGGAGGGCCAACGATGGCTTCTGATTCCGCGCCGCCGGTGCCGCTGGTCGGTATCGGGACCGATGTCCACGCCTTCGAGGCGGGGCGCGAGCTGTGGTGCGCCGGACTGCTCTGGGAGGGCGAGGCCGCCGGGCTCGCCGGGCACTCCGACGGCGACGTCGCCGCCCACGCCGCCTGCGACGCCCTCTTCTCCGCCGCGGGCGTCGGCGACCTCGGCGCCCACTTCGGCACCGGCCGCCCCGAGTGGTCCGGCGCGTCCGGGGTCACCCTGCTGGCCGAGGCCGCGCGGATCGTCCGGGCCGAGGGCTTCGAGATCGGCAATGTCGCCGTCCAGGTGATCGGGATCCGCCCCAAGGTCGGCAAGCGCCGCGACGAGGCCCAGAAGGCACTGGGCGCGGCGGTCGGCGCGCCGGTCTCGGTCTCCGGCACGACGACGGACGGGCTGGGCCTCACGGGCCGCGGCGAGGGCCTGGCGGCGATCGCGACTGCCATCGTCTTCCGCACCGCGTAACCCCTCCGGGACGGTCAGGCGGAGGGCTTTCACGGGGCACGGCCCTCGCGCGCCCCGCGCCCCTGGGCTGCTCTCCTGAACGCCCTCGTGGAGAGGCGGGCCACCCTTTGCGGAGGCGGTTCCGTCCGCCGGGCGGGGCCGCCACCGGTCCGCGGACCGTGGGTGGTCGCTCGCGCAGTTCCCCGCGCCCCTCACCCTCCGCCGAGGGCCCGCCCGCAGGGTGAGGGGGGTCCGGCGGAACGTCGGAAATATCCCCGGGTGTGGCATGGTTCACAGGGCGGGCGGTCGTGACGCGCGGGCGCCTCGTACGCACGGATCGTGAATACGGCTCAGAAGGGTGACGCCATGTCCGCAGCGCTCTCCGACGAACTGAAGTCCCTGCTCGACTCGCCCGTCTTCGTCACCGTCGCCACCATCCAGCCCGACGGGAGCCCTCAGGTGTCCCCGGTCTGGGTGAAACGCGACGGGGACGACGTACTGATCTCCACCACCGTCGGGCGGCGGAAGGAGAAGAACCTGCGGCGCGACCCCCGGGTCACCGTGGTGGTCCAGCCGTTCGACGCCCCGTACACCTACGCCGAGATCCGGGGGACGGCCGAGCTGACCACCGAGGGCGGGCCGGAGCTGATCGACGAGCTGTCGCGGAAGTACACCGGTCAGGAGTACGCGGAGTTCAACCCGGCCGCCGGGGAGGACGCGCAGCGGGTGGTCGTACGGATCACTCCGCGCAAGGTCGTCGGCCGGATCTGACCCTCGCCGCGAGAGGCCGCGTCGGTGGCCCCGGGCAGGGCCGGCGCCCGCCGCGCCACCGGGTCCCCGGCCGCCCGGCGGTGAAGGGCGGGCCGGAACGGGCCCCTGGGTTGCCCGGGACCGGGCGAATGGCCGGGATGATACGGGCGGTGGCCGGGAAGGAGCGGGGCACTGCCGCGCGCCCACTACCCTGGGGGGGTGACTATTCGCCTGTACGACACCAACGCCCGGCAGATCCGTGACTTCGCCCCGCTCACACCGGGCTGTGTCTCGATCTACCTCTGTGGCGCCACCGTGCAGGCCGCTCCGCACATCGGCCACATCCGGTCGGGGCTGAACTTCGACATCATGCGCCGCTGGTTCGTCTACCGCGGCTACGACGTCACCTTCATCCGCAATGTCACCGACATCGACGACAAGATCATCCAGAAGTCGGCGGACCAGGACCGCGCCTGGTGGTCCATCGGTTACGAGAACGAGCGGGCCTTCAACGCGGGCTACGACGCCCTCGGCTGCCTGCCGCCGACCTACGAGCCGCGAGCCACCGGCCACGTGCCCGAGATGATCGAGATGATGCGCGGTCTGATCGAGCGGGGCCACGCCTACGCCGTCGACGGCAACGTCTACTTCGACGTGAAGTCCTTCCCGGGCTATCTGGAGCTCTCCAACCAGGACCTCGACGGACTCCGCCAGCCCTCCGGCGACGGCGAGACCGGCAAGCGCGACCACCGCGACTTCGCGATGTGGAAGGCGAGCAAGCCCGGCGAGCCCGACTGGGAGACCCCGTGGGGCCGAGGCCGTCCCGGCTGGCACCTGGAGTGCTCCGCGATGGCCCACAAGTACCTGGGCACCGCCTTCGACGTGCACGGCGGCGGGATCGACCTGATCTTCCCGCACCACGAGAACGAGATCGCCCAGGCCAAGGCGTACGGCGACGACTTCGCGAACTACTGGGTGCACAACGCCTGGGTCACCCTGGCGGGCGAGAAGATGTCGAAGTCCCTCGGGAACTCGGTCCTCGTCTCCGAGATGGTCCAGCGCTGGCAGCCGATCGTCCTCCGCTACTACCTGGGCACGCCGCACTACCGCTCCACGATCGAGTACAGCGAGTCGGCCCTGGACGACGCCGCCGCCGCGTTCGCCCGGATCACCGGTTTCCTGACCCGGGTCCGGGAGAAGGCGGGGACGGACATCGAGCCCACGCCCGAGGTGCCGCTCGCCTTCGCCGAGGCCATGGACGACGACCTGGGCGTGCCGCAGGCCCTGAGCGTCGTCCACACCACGGTCCGGCAGGGGAACTCGGCGCTCGCCGCCGACGACAAGGAGACCGCGATCGCCCGCGCCGCCGAGGTCCGGGCGATGCTCGGGGTGCTCGGTCTCGACCCCTTCGACGCCCACTGGGCGGGCGAGTCCGAGGACAGCGACGACCTCCACGGCGCCGTCGACAGCCTGGTGCGGCTGGTGCTCCAGCAGCGCGAGGCGGCCCGGGGCCGTAAGGACTGGGGTACGGCGGACGCGATCCGCGACCAGCTCCAGCAGTCCGGGCTGGTCATCGAGGACGGTCCGGACGGCCCCCGCTGGTCGCTCGGGAAGCGGTGAACCGGCGGTCCGACCGGTGAGTGTGCCGCCCGCGCCCGTGGGCGGCACACTGTGACGTGTACTCGATGTACGAGATGTACGCGACGCAGAAGCAGTAGACGTATTCGACAGCAGTAGCAGCAGGAAGCAGACAGTCATGGCCGGGAACAGCCAGCGCAGGAACCGCCGTACGTCCAACAAGAAGGGCGCCACGGTCGGCAGCGGTGGCAAGGGACGCCGCTCCCTTGAGGGCAAGGGCCCGACCCCGCCCGCGTCCGCCCGCAAGGGCCATGTGAAGAACCGCATCGCCAACGCCAAGGCCAAGCAGGCCCAGCGCCGCCCCGCGCCCGCCCGCCGCGGCGGCAAGGGCACGTCGGAGATGGTCGTCGGCCGCAACCCGGTCTTCGAGGCGCTGCGCGACGGCGTGCCCGCCACCATGCTCTACGTCCAGCAGTTCATCGACAACGACGAGCGGGTCCGCGACGCCATCCAGCTGGCCACCGGCCGGGGCGACATCCACATCATGGAGGCGCCGCGCCCCGAGCTGGACCGGATGACCGGCGGGCTCAACCACCAGGGCCTGGTCCTCCAGGTCCCGCCGTACGAGTACGCCCACCCGGAGGACCTGGCCGCCGCCGCGTTCGACGAGGGCTCCGACCCGCTGATCGTCGCCCTCGACGGCGTCACCGACCCGCGCAACCTGGGCGCCGTCGTCCGCTCCGTCTCCGCCTTCGGCGGGCATGGTGTGGTGGTGCCCGAGCGGCGCGCCGCCGGAATGACGGCGGGCGCGTGGAAGACCTCCGCCGGTACCGCCGCGCGCACCCCGGTCGCCCGCGCCACCAATCTCACCCGCGCCCTGGAGTCGTACCAGAAGGCCGGTCTCACCGTGGTCGGCCTGGCCGCGGACGGTGAGCACACGGTCGGCGACCTGGAGGCGCTCGGCGGCCCCGTCGTCATCGTCGTCGGCAGTGAGGGCAAGGGCCTCTCCCGGCTGGTCGGCGAGACCTGCGACTTCCTGGTCCGGATCCCGATGCCGGGCGGCGCCGAGTCGCTGAACGCGGGTGTCGCGGCCGGAGTGGTGCTCTACGAGGCGGCCCGCCGCCGGGCCTGACGGCGCGCGCCCGTCCCACGGTCCCCGTCGCTGTTCGGGTGATCGTGGGACCCGCCCGGCGCGCCGGGCTTGCGCCCCCCTGCCCGGGGAGTTTCGGGGCTCTCACCTGCGCTTGACGGGTCTCGGACAGGAAAGGCGCGCCGGGGCAGTGTCCTATCGCGATGTCACTCGGTTAGATGAGTGTGGACACCAGAACGCCCCGGTCCGGGTTCGATGATCAGCCTGCGCTGAGCATGGTGAAGGTTCATTCCGACCCCGCGCAGGTCATCGTCAACCACGCCAGCTTCCGGGTGCAGCTCGCCCCGAGCGCGCGGCCCCGCCCCGTACGATCGGCGGCCGTCACCCCGGCGCCCGCGCGGCGGCGCGCGCCGGTCGTCTGGAGCGGCCGGTCGGCCCCCGGCGACACGGCCGCGACGGGGCTCCTCCAGGCCGTACGGAACTCCTCCGCCACGGCCACCGTCGAACGCGGCGGCTACGGCCCCGGCGGCGACGGCTACGACACGGCGGGGAACACCCAGGTCATCCCCAGGGTCGGAGTCGGTACCGACCCCGACCGGGACGCCCAGGCGACCATCGACACCGCGCCGACGCCGGTCACGCCCCTGCTGCCGCCGATGCGGCAGGCCGTGGGCGCGTACGACACCCCGGCCCGGGGCGCGGCCGGCTACGGCGGGGGCTACGACTCCGGCTACCGGGCCCCCGGTCCCGATTCCGACACCGACTCCGACGGGTACGGCCGAGACGCCGACGAGTACGACGAGTTCGACGAGACCGTCACCACCGGCCGCCCCGACCGGCAGGGCAACGACGCGGTCCGGCACGCGTACTACCCGGGCCGCCGGATGAACCTCGGCGTCGTCCTGCTGCCGCTCCGGGTCTTCCTCGGCTTCATCTCCATCTACGCCGGTATGGGCAAGCTCTGCGACCCCGTCTACTTCGACGGCGGCGAGCGCGGCTCGATGGTGAAGTGGCTGAACTCCCTGCACCCGTGGGCGCTGGCGGAGCCGCTGCGGGACTTCGCCCTCTCGCACCCCGTCGGTGCCGGGCTGACCGTCGCCTTCCTCCAGGTCGTCGTCGGTGTCCTCACCGTCCTCGGCCTCTGGCAGCGGGTCGCGGCGGTCTTCGGCGCGCTGCTGTCGGCGGCGCTGATCCTGACGGTGAGCTGGAAGACGGTGCCCGCGTACGACGCGCCGGACATCATCTACCTCGCCGCCTGGTCGCCGCTGATCATCGCGGGCGCCCCGGTCTACTCGGTCGACGGGCATCTCTCGGGCGAGGCGTGGCGGACCCTCGGCCCCCGGGCCGAACTGTGGGAGCTGCGCCGCCGGGTGCTCCGGCGCGGCGGCCTGATCACGGCGGTCGTCATCGGTCTGACGCTGCTCATCGGCGCCGTACTGGGCGGGGCGGTCCGCTCCCAGACGGTGGTCAACGTGCCCCGGCCGGGCCAGGACCCGACCAACCATCTGCCGGGCTCGTCCCTTCCGGATGACCGGCCGACCGGTGGCGCGACCTCGGCCGGTCCCGGTGAGGACCGGGACCGCGAGCCGTCCCCGGCGGCGAGCCGCGGCGCGGAGGAGGAGAAGCCGAAGCAGGAGAAGTCGGCGTCCCCGAGCGAGACCGCCCAAGAGACCGGCCGGACCGGGGGACAGCCGAGCGAGACGCAGGGCGCGACGGGCCGCCAGTCGGCCCCGGACACCTCGGGCCCGGCCCAGGCCCCGTCCGGTTCGTCGGGGCCGACGTCGACGGGCGGTTCGGGCTCCACCTCGGGCGGTTCGTCCGGCTCCCCGTCGGGGTCCGGCGCCGAGGCCCCGGCCGACGGTTCCGGCGGTGGCAGCGGTTCGGGCGGCGGCGATGACCGAGGGGTGATCGGCGGCCTGCTGGGCTGACGACGCGCGGCCGGTCGTTCGCAGGGGCGTGCCCCCGGTTCCCGTCAGGGGCCGGGGGCGCTTCCGTCGGTAACGCGGACAGCGGTACGGGGGTACGGGGGTACGGCTCCGGAGGCCGTGGCCCCGGCCGGATGCGCCGGGGCGGTGCCCGGGGCCGTACCGCCGTACGCGTACCGAAGTGCGTGTGCCGAAGTACGCGTACCGAAAAAGGGAAGGCCCCCGGAGCCGGCGCTCCGGGGGCCTTCGCCGCCGTTCCTACGCGGTATCGCGCGGGTCCCGCGGGCTTCGAGGGTCTCGTGGGTCAGTCGCCCTCACCACCGCCGCTGTCGCCGTCACCGCCGTTGCCGCGACCGGGCCCACGGCCGTTCCCGTCACCGCCGTTCCCGTTCCCATTGCCGTTTCCGGTGTTGTCGCCGCCGGGGCGGTCACCGCGGTCACCGCCGGGGCCCCGGCCCTCGCCGTCGCCCTCGCCGTCTCCTTCGCCGTCACCGCGACCGGGCTGCTGCCCGTCCGGGATGGCGACGGCGTTGAAGTCCGGCCGGTCCTTGCCCTTCAGGGCGTCGTTCATGGCGTCGCGCCAGATGGAGCCGGGCACGTCACCGCCGAAGACCTTGGCCTTGTAGCGGCCGCCGATGGTGATGTTGAACATCTTGACCTGCTGGGTGGGGCTGCCGACCCAGACGGCTCCGGCGAGGTTGGGGGTGTAGCCGACGAACCAGGCGTTGCGGCGCCCGTCGGTCGTACCCGTCTTGCCCGCGTTGTCCCGGCCGTCGAGCCCGGCCTTGGCGCCGGTGCCGCCGCCCTGGTCGGAGACGACGCCCTCCAGCAGTCCGTTGATGGTGTCGGCGGTCTGCTCCGACACCGCCCGGCGGCAGTTCGACTTCGGCGTCTTCAGCTGCTTGCCGTTGGCGTCCTTGATCGACGCGATGGCGACCGGGGTGCAGTAGGTGCCGCGGGCGGCGAAGGCGGCGTACGCGGACGACATGGTCAGCGGGGACATGCCCTCGGAGCCCAGGGTCAGACCCGACGGCGACATCTGGAGCTTCTTGCCGTTGCCGACGACGAGGCCCAGCTTGTCGGTGGTCTCCTTGACCGCGCAGAGCCCGATGTCACCGATCATCTGGACGAAGTACGTGTTCACCGAGAGGGCCATGGCCTTCTTCAGGTTGTACGGGCCGACCTCCGACTCCATCTCGTTGGTCAGGTCCTCGTTGCCGTAGTTGACCCACGGCTTGCCGCTGTCACAGGTCTCGATCCGGTTCGGGTACTGCATCCGGTACGGCGACGAGTACGACTGCCCCGCCGGGCGGCCCGCCTCCAGCGCGGCGGCGGCGACGAACGGCTTGAACGTCGACCCGACCGGGAAGCCGAAGTTGGAGCCGTCCATCTTCTTGTCGACGGAGTAGTTGATCTGGGTCTCGTTCTTGCCGAAGCCGTACGGCTTGGACTGGCCCATCGCCAGGATCTTGCCGGTCCCCGGCTCGACCATGGTCACCGCCGTGGCGACCTTGTCGGACTTGTTGACGTACTCCTTGATGGAGTCCTGGGCCGCCTTCTGCGACTTGGGGTCGAGCGTCGTACGGACGGTGAGCCCGCCCCGGTTCCACAGCTTGGCCCGGTCCTCGCGGGTCTTGCCGAAGACCGGGTCGGTGAGGAAGACGTTCCGTACGTAGTCGCAGAAGAACGCGGCCCCGTTGTCCGCGGTGATACAGCCGTTCTGCGGGCGGCTGACGTCGAGCTTGACGGGGGTCCGCTTGGCGCGGTCCGCGTCGGCCTTCGGCACGGCCCCTACCTGCGCCATCCGCGTCAGCACCACATTGCGGCGCTGGGTCGCGGTCTCCAGGCTGCGGACCGGGTCGTACCGGCTGGGGGACTGAACGAGCCCGGCGAGCAGCGCGGCCTCCTCCAGCTTCAGATCCTTCGCCGACTTGGAGAAGTAGCGCTTGGACGCGGCCTCGACGCCGTACGCCTGCTGCCCGAAGAACGTGATGTTGAGGTAGTTCTCCAGGATCTTGTCCTTGCCCAGCTCCTCCTCGACCTGGATCGCGTACTTCAGTTCGCGGATCTTGCGGCCGGGGGTCTGCTGGATGGCGGCGGCGACCTTGTCCATGTCGTCGCCCGCCTCCTCCACGAAGACGTTCTTCACATACTGCTGGGTGAGGGTCGAGCCGCCCTCGGCGACCCCGCCGGACTGGGCGTTCTTGTTGAGCGCCCGCAGGACGCCCTTGAGGTCGATCGCGCCGTGCTGGTAGAAGCGCGAGTCCTCGATGGCGATGATCGCCTTCCGCATGAACGGGGATATGTCCTTCAGCGGTACGACCGTACGGTCCCGGGAGTAGACCGTGGCGATGGTCTCGCCCTCGGCGTCCTGGATCGTGGTCCGCTGGCTCAGCGGCGGCGTCTTCAGATTCGCCGGGATCTCGTCGAACTTCTTGACCGTCCCCTTGGCGGCCAGCCCCAGCGCCCCGGCGGCGGGCAGGGCGATCCCCGCCAGTACCGCACCGGAGAGCATGCTGATTCCGAGGAAGATCCCGGCCTGTCGGGTCGCTGACCGGCGCTCGCCGGAGCGCGTTTTTGGCATGGGTTTGATCCAATGTGTTTCTGTTCGGACAGTTATTGTCCTCGATCAGCCACTGATGTGCGGTGACGGAATATCGACGATCTTGTAACCAAAGTCCCGGGCGGTCAGTGGGATCCCCCGGCTCCGACGTAACCCCCGGCGACGGAGCCGGAACCGGGACCGGGGGCGGGCGCGGCGAAGGTGGCCGTCTCCATCACCTCGGAGATCTCCGCGAGGCGCGCGGCCGGGGCGTCGGGGCCGGCGCAGACATTGACGTAGACATGGAGATACAGACCGGGCGCCCCGCCGATCTCTCCCTCGTACTCGTGCGTGCCGCCGATGGCCCGGCACTCGGGGCTGATCTCCTTCTCGGCCCTGAGCGGGGTGCCGTCGCGTTTCACTTCCTCGGGCAGTGCCTGATGCAGGTAATCGGTGAACGAGACGACCATTTCGTCGGCGGGCAGTCGCTGGACCGGCAGGCACAGCTCCAGCCTGCACGACTTCTCGGGCGCCGACAGGGGACCGTTCATCGCGAAGGTCCCCCCGTCGACGTATGTGGCGGGATCCTTCGACACATTCGTCGTGTGCCAGCCCGCCGGGAACTCCAGGGTCAGACCGGCGAGCTCGGGATTGATCACCTGCCGCGCGGGCGCCACCCGGGACTCCGGGGCGCCGGGCTGTGCCGGGGACGCGGCCACGCCCCCCGTGTCGTCATCCGTCCCGGCCCCCAATCCGCTGCCGGACAGCACGGATCCGCCCAGCGCCAGGACGGCCGCGGTCAGGGCGGCCGTCGTGGCGGCGGCCACGACGGCACGGCGCCGCCGCCGGTGCCGCCGGACCCGGTCGCGTACCTGCGCCATCCGGTTCAGCGGGGTCGGCAGACTGGGCACCGTACGCGCCAGCAGTACGCGGAGTTCGGCCTCCGCGTCCGGGTTCTCGTCCGGTTCGCCGACCGGGCCGAGCGGCTGGTCACGCCACCCGGTCATGGAGACCACCACCCTCCAGCAAGGGGTCCGGCAGTACGGACCGCAGGGTTCGGAGCGCCTTCGCGGACTGGCTCTTGACCGTGCCCTCGGTACAGCCCAGGGTCGCCGCGGTCTCCGCCACACTCAGATCCTCGAAGAACCGCAGCACGACAACGGCCCGCTGCCGTACGGGCAGGGCCCGTACGGCGGCGGCCATCGACTGCTCCAGATCGACCCGGGCGAAGACGTCGTCCGGCTCGGGAGCCGCCCGCCGCCGCCCCGGCTCCGGTAATTCGGCATGCGGCACCTCGCCCCGCCAGCGCCGCCGCCACCACTCCGTATAGGTGTTGACCAGGGTTTTGCGGAGATACGCCTCCGGATGCTTCCCGGAGATCCGGGACCACTTGGGCCACACCTTGGCGAGTGCCGTCTGCAACAGATCCTCGGCGAGATGTACGTCCCCGGTGAGCAGCCAGGCCGTACGAAGCAGCCGCGGCCCCCGGGCGGCCACGAACGCCTCGAAGCCTCTGTCGTCGACCGATGGGCCCATGCCGCCGTCCTTCGCGTAACGCCCGTGGGAAAGCTGTCACGTAGGAGGAAGGGGTCGGGGGCGGGTTCGGGTTGCCCGGCCACCGCGTGATTTTTCGCGGCGGTCCGGGCGGCCCTGTTCACGACCGTGGCGGGTCAACGGCTCAGGCGCACCACCGTTCCGTCAGCTTCGGGAGGTAGGAACGGAGGAAGGTGTCGATCTCGGCGCGTTTCTTGATCTTCGCGTTGGCCTCTTCGGACCTGTGCTGGATGCGCAACTCTACGGAGATATGGGTGTACTTGCCGGTCTTGGTGTCGGGTGAGCTGTACTGGGTCTGGCCCGGCCGGGGAAGGCAGGCCATCCAGACGGCGGCGCCGTCCTCCGCCACTCCGGCGCTGGTGACGTTGCGGCCCAGAGACACTCTTCTCAGGTCGTTGTACTTGTGGGCGGCTTCCTTGGCGATGTCGAGTTCCCCGTAATTACGCATCAGCCGGAGGTTCAGGTCTTTCTTCTTGTCCACCGCCAGATGGCAGCTCTGGGACTCCAATTGCTCGTCGCGTCCGAGGATGGTCTCCTGGACGGATTCGCCGGGGACGAGCAAGGGTTTGAGGTCGGTGGTGACCACCGGCACCTCGCAGTAGGTCTCCGGGATCGCGTAGTCGTAGCCGGGACGGTCGTCGGAGCAGCCGACGAGGAGCAGTGCGGTTGCGGTCGCCAAAGCCCCGATCTTGAGCGGACGGTTCATGATCCCTGGCCTCCGAGACGGCGGGCCGCCGCAGGCTTCTGCATCGGCGGCCGGGCGGGCCTCTTCACCGCTGGGGCGGGGCAGCGGTTCAGGCGCACCAGCGTTCCGTCAGCTTCGGGAGGTAGGAACGGAGGAAGGTGTCGATCTCGGCGCGTTTCCTCACCCCTGACTGAGCCTCGCCGGACCCGACACGGAAGGTGAGTTCCATCACCAGATGCGTGTACTTGCCCGTCTTGCTCTCCGGTGAGTCGTACTGAGTCTGGCCGGGCCGGGGACGGCAGCTCATCCGGACGGCGGCGCCGTTCTCCGCGATCCCGGCGCTGGTGACGTTGCGGCCCAGAGACACCCTTCTCAGGTCGTTGTACTTGTGGGCGGCTTCCTTGGCGATGTCGAATTCTCCGTAACTCCGTATCAGCCAGACGTTCAGACCCCGCTTCTTGTCCACGGCCACCCGGCAACTTTGGGACGTGTCGTGGTGGGTGGCATCTCTACTGATCCTCTCCCGGATGGATTCGCCGGGTGCCAGCAGAGGCTTGAGGTCGGCGGCGACCACTGGGACCTCGCAAATGTTTTTCGGGATCGCGTAGTCGTAGCTGGGTCCGTCGTCGGAGCAGCCGACGAGGAGCAGTGCGGTGGCGGTGGCCAGAGCCCCGATCTTGAGCAGGCGGTTCACGATCCCTGACCTCCCAGGCGGCGGGCCGCCGCGTTTCCGTTATTGGCGGCGTCGTCGATCCGTTCGATCGATCGCCATTCATCCTCCGATTCCTTCACCATGGGGTTTTCATCCCGCCAGTGCTTGGCGATTCTGACGAGCCGTCCTTCCCGGTCCTCGCCCGTGGTCAAGTTCTCTCGGGCCCGATCGCCGTCGATACGTGCCGTCTCCTCCTCCAGCCACTTCGCCGTGAGGACGTCGATGCCGCGCTGGGCCGCGTCGCCGACGTGCGGGACGAAGTTCACCACCCCGCCCCAGGTGTGGTAGTCCCACTTGGCTTCCCAGGCCGCCTTGGTCTTGGCGTCCCCCGCGTCGATGTTGACCCCCTGGTAGCGGGCCTCCTCGAAGAAGCCGACCGTACGGCCGGCCCGGAGGAGTGGTTCGTCGTCGCCTTCCGCGCCCTTGTTGATGTCGTGGACGATCTCGCGGTTGATGCCGTCCTGGAGCGTGCCGTAGGCGAACGGGTCGCGCGATATCTGTTTCGACACCTCCAGCAGCTGTCCCCGGTCGAGAACGCCGTCGCCGGAGTAGTGGGCGCTGGCGGCGGCGTGTACGTCGTCTCCGTGGTTGCCGAGGACCACCGCCATCGGGGTGCGCAGGCTCGGCGGGAAGTCGTTGCCCTCGGCGGTCAGCTGCTCCATCGCCGCCCGGAACACCCGGTCGTTGGTCTCGGTGTGCGCGACATAGCCGCCGCTGGAGTTGTTCGGGTCGATACCGGTGGTCCCCGCGACGAGTGCCGCGCCGAGGCCGGACCTGGTGTCGGCGTCCTCGATGTCGGTGAAGCGCAGTGAGTCGCGGGGGTCCCCCCAGGGGCCGTCCGGGCCGGGCATGAACTGGTGGCTGTCCACCACTGCCCAGTCCCGTTCCCGGAGCAGGTACTCCAGCCTGCCGTTGCCTTCCTTCGTCCCGTTGTCCGGGTTCGGGTCGGACGCGGGGTCGAGGAAGGCGGCCGCGGCGGCCGGGTCCCTGCTCATGATCTCCAGGAGTCCGTCGACGGGATCGTTGGCGAACCAGTCGTCACGCGGTTCGACGAAGCCCCGCGGCAGGTCCCAGATGTCAGCGCCCCGGTCGGCCCGCTCGGCGGCGATCATGTCGTCGCCCAGCTCGTGCAGGAACCGGTCCGAGTAGCCCTCGCCGTGCCGCATCAGGGTGACCAGGGACTGGTAGCCCCTGATGTGGTCGCCGGCGCCGGCGCCGTCGCCGTCAACGGGATGCCGTTTCCGGCCCGCTTCCTTCAGGCCGTCGGTGAAGTCACGGGTGAACGGGGCCTTCGGGTCCCGGGTCGCCGTGGCGAGCGCGTCGGCCAGACCCCGTTGGGCGCTCAGATGGTGCTGCCGGTCGCCGGTGGCCGTGTCGTAGGCGAGGGTGTTGAGCTGGTTGGTCAGCCTGATGGTGCCCTCGGGGCCGATGTGGTTGAGCACGGTCCGGCTGAAGCCGGGGTCGTGGGCGTTGTCGCGCATCAGCCGCGCCCACTCCTCGGGGTCGGACGGCTGCCCGCCCGCCAGGATCAGATCCGCGTACCGCTGGGCGTGGCGGGCCTCGACCAGCTCGATGTCGCCCACGGCGGCGGCGTTGAATCCGCCGCCGCCCAGCGCCGTGTCGGCGACTCCGGCGAGGCCGCTCTTGATCCCGGCGGCGTCGCGGAGCGCCAGCCGGGCTCCCTCGTCCGCGTCGGCGACGGCCTGTACGGCCCCGGCCACGGCGGCCGTCCAGCTCGCCTCCAGCGCCGCGCGCCGGGACGCGTCGAGTACGCCGTCCCCGCGTGCCTCGCGCCGGGCGGTGTCGAGACGGGCCTTCCCGGAGCCGTCGATATGGATATCGGCCTCCTTCGCCGACTCCACCAGCCGTTTGACCGCCTGGACGCGTTCGGTGAGCTGGCCGTGGATATCGCGGAGGATGGCCGCGACGGCGCGGGCCTGGACCGCTCCCGCCTCGAACTGTTTCCGGGTGGCTTCGAACTGGTCGTCGGCGGCGTCGGCGCTGATCCCCACCCACTCGCTGCCGCGGGCGACGTTCCGGACGTTCGACCGGTAGGCCCCCTCCAACTGATCGAAGCTCGCCGCCATCTCGTCCCAGGAGCCCGCGGCGGCGGTCAGCGGATTCAACCGGACGGTGACGACGTCCTGATAGGTGAGCACTCCTCTACTCCTTCGACTCTGCCCGGCGCGGGGTCGCCGCGGTCGGCAGGGGATGGTGTACGGCGGGGTCAGACATCACGGCGCGGGTCCGGGGCAGGGCTGTCGATGCGGGCCAGGGCGCTCCGCACGCCGTGGTCGATGTACTGGAAGTCCCGTCTCGTCAGGCCGAGCGCCGCCTGGTCCCGCGCGAGCCGTGCCTGGAGGCTCTTCACCTGGAGGGCCCACTTGGCGTGGGCGTCCTTCAGCCCGCTCCCGGTCTGCCACTCCTTGAACTCGCGCTCCGCCGCGTCGGTGTTCTCGTCGGCGCGCACACCGGCCTTGTCGAGGCCCGGACGGATGCGCTGCGACAGGGCGTTGACGGCGTCCCGCTTGCCTCTGCCGGTGGTCTTCAGATCGGCAGCGTCCGGTCCGGCGCTGTTCAGTCTCGTCCCGCCGTCCCGGCGCGCCGCGGCGTCACCGCTGATCCGATTCCACTCGTCCCAGGTCATGGGCCCTCCCGTCGGGTCAGGTCGCATTGTGATCATCACCCAATCACAACGGGTGGTACGCGTTCGAATCCATGCGGTGACGGGAGATTCCGGACGGCCGGACCGGGGCGGCGGTCTGCTCGATCTTGGTCCGGGGCGGACCGGTCGGCGCGGGACCCCGTATCCGAGGAAACGACGAAGCCCGGGTCGGAGACGTCCGGCCCGGGCATGGAAAGAGCCCCCTGTCGGATTCGAACCGACGACCTACGCATTACAAGTGCGTTGCTCTGGCCAGCTGAGCTAAGGAGGCATCGACAGCGGGGCTGACCCCGTGCGGAGGTTCCACTGTACACAGCGGGGGAGAGGCGGCGGCGGGGTCCGGGGATCACCGGAGTCGGGGGTGGCGAGGGGTGCGGGGAAGTCGTGTATCTCAGTTCGATACCACTACTGACAGAAGAGACGTCCCCGGGGTAGCGTCACCAGCAGTCCGCGCGAGTGGACTACACCAATTCCTTTTACTCGGATCGTCCGGCACGTTCCTGCCGGTGAGGGGAGACGCGTCATGGCGTCCGTAACGTTCGACAAGGCGACCCGGCTCTACCCGGGGGCCACCACGCCCGCCGTCGACCAGCTGGAGATCGAGATCGCGGACGGGGAGTTCCTCGTTCTCGTCGGTCCCTCCGGCTGCGGTAAGTCGACGTCGCTGCGGATGCTCGCCGGTCTCGAAGAGGTCAACGGCGGTGCCATCCGGATCGGTGACCGGGACGTCACGCATCTGCCGCCGAAGGACCGGGACATCGCGATGGTGTTCCAGAACTACGCGCTCTACCCGCATATGTCGGTCGCCGACAACATGGGCTTCGCGCTCAAGATCGCCGGGGTCAGCAAGGCCGAGATCCGGGCGAAGGTCGAGGAGGCGGCGAAGATCCTCGACCTCACCGCGTACCTGGACCGGAAGCCGAAGGCGCTCTCCGGCGGTCAGCGCCAGCGCGTGGCGATGGGCCGGGCCATCGTGCGGGAGCCGCAGGTCTTCCTGATGGACGAGCCGCTGTCGAACCTCGACGCCAAGCTCCGGGTCTCCACCCGTACCCAGATCGCGTCCCTCCAGCGCCGGCTGGGGATCACCACGGTCTACGTCACCCACGACCAGACCGAGGCCCTGACCATGGGTGACCGGGTCGCCGTGCTCAAGGACGGTCTGCTCCAGCAGGTCGACACCCCGCGCAACATGTACGACCGGCCGGCCAACCTGTTCGTCGCCGGGTTCATCGGCTCGCCCGCGATGAACCTGGTCGAGGTGCCGATCATCGACGGCGGAGTCAAGTTCGGCAACAGCGTCGTCCCGGTCTCCCGTGACGCGCTGACCGCCGCCGCCAACCGCGGCGACAAGACCGTTACCGTCGGTATCCGCCCCGAGCACTTCTCCGTCGTCGAGCTCAACGGCGGTGTCGCCAAGTCCCTCTCCAAGGACTCCGACGACGCGCCCGCCGGGCTCGCGATCTCCGTCAACGTCGTCGAGGAGCTGGGTTCCGACAGCTTCATCTACGGCACCGCCCGGGTCGGCGGCGAGGACAAGGACTTGGTGGTCCGGGTCGACGGCCGCTCCACCCCGGAGAAGGGCGCCGAGCTGCACGTCGTGCCGCGCCCCGGTGAGCTGCACGTCTTCGCCACCTCCAGCGGTGAGCGCCTCACCGACTGACGCGCGCCGCGCCGACCGGCGCGGACGGTCCTCGCGTTGACGGAACGGCCCCGGGTCCCCCGGGGCCGTTCCGCCGTGTCAGGGCCCGGGGCGCGACCGGTCCGGTGGCCGGTCCGATTCGAAAGCTTTCCTAGAACCTTCTGCCGGGCTTCCCCCGGGGGGGTGACGAAATGTCGCCAAATCATCACTGCCCGCTACGCTCGCTCGCGTGACTCACTCCGCACGGCGTATCGGCCGTTCCCTCGCCTTCGTCCTCCCCGTCGTCATGGTGCTCTCCGGAACCCTCGCCGTCACGAGCGTCCCGTGGGCGGGCCCGTCCGACTCCCGGATGCTCACCGCCTCGTCGCAGAACGTTTCGGTGCCCGCCCCGGTCCGCGCCCCGCAGGACGTGCTGCGGGACCGGCTCGTCGCGGAGCTCCAGGAGAAGGACCCGGGTACCGTCCTCACCCGGCTCCAGCGCGAGGTCGAGGCGCGGCCCTCCCTCGCCCGGCACTGCACGGGCATCGCCCGCGCCCTCGGCCGGGCCGCCGTCGAACGGCTCGGGCCCACCAAGGCGCAGCAGTTCTCCAAGCCCGTCTGCGACACCTCCTTCGCGGCCGGTGTGGCCCAGCGGGCCCAGGGGAGCTGAACCGGGCCCGCCCGGGGAAGCCGTGGCTCCCCCCGGGGTCCGTCGCGCACCGGTCCGCATAAGGTTCGGGGCATGCATATGCCCACGTATCCGACGCAGGCCGTCGTCCTGGCCGGTGGCCAGGGGTCGCGGCTCCGCCCGTACACCGACGACCGTCCCAAGCCGATGGTCGAGATCCCGGGAACCGGGACCCCGATCATCGGCCATCAGCTGGCCTGGCTGGCCGCCGAGGGCGTGACCGATGTCGTCGTCTCCTGCGGCCATCTCGCCGAGGTCCTCCAGAAGTGGCTGGACTCCACCGAACTGCCCCTCTCCGTCACCACCGTCGTGGAGACCGAGCCGCTGGGGCGTGGTGGCGGGCTGAAGTACGCCGCCGCGCATCTGCCCCACCCCGACCAGCCCTGGTACGCCACCAACGGCGATATCTGGACCCGGTTCTCGCTCCGCGACATGGCCGCGTTCCACACCGAGCGCGATGCCACCGCGACCCTCGCCCTGGCCCGCCCCCGGATTCCCTGGGGCGCCGTCGAGACCGACGCGTTCGGGCACATCACGGACTTCATCGAGTCCCCGCCGTCGCCGTTCCTGATCAACGCGGGTGTCTACGTCTTCTCCGCCGCCTTCCGCGATCTGCTGCCGGACGTCGGCGATCACGAGCGCACCACGTTCCCCGGCCTCGCGCGCGAGCGGCGGCTGGCGGGCTTCCCGCTGCCCCAGGGCGCGTACTGGCGGGCCATCGACACCGCGAAGGACCTCACCGAGGCCGCGAAGGAACTCGCCGGACAGGGCGGATAGTTCCGGTCCGGCCGGATTTTCGCGGCGGGTCTGCGGCGGGTCTGCTGCGGGCCGTGGCGGGTCCGTTTCCGTCGTACGGTTCCGGTCCGCGCGCCGGAAGGGGAGGCCGCCGCGCGGCTCCGGAGCCGTAACGCCACCGGGATGCGTCAGGCGCGGCCCGATATCCGGTCCGCCAGTCGCGCCATCCGGTCCGTCTCGGCCGAGCGCGCCGCCGACTCGCGGCGGTCCGCGCCCCGGTACGCCGCGTACAGCGCCCGGACCCCGAGCCAGCGCAGCGGCTCCGGCTCCCACTTGCGCACCTTGTGCCCCACCCACGGCAGGGCCGTCAGCTCCGTCGCCCCGGCCTGGCCCGAGTCCCGCTGGATCAGGTCCCGCAGGGTGCGGGCGGCGAGATTGGCGGCGGCCACCCCGGAGCCGACATAGCCGCCCGCCCAGCCGAGGCCCGTCGAACGGTCCAGGGTGACCGTGGCGCACCAGTCGCGCGGCACGCCCAGCACCCCCGACCAGGCGTGGTCGATCCCGGCCCGGGCCGCCTGCGGGAAGAACCCCAGCAGGATGTCGTGGAGCGCGGCGACCGTGGCCGGCTGCGTACGGCCGTCTGAGTCGGTACGGGAGCCGTAGCGGTACGGCACTCCGCGCCCGCCGATCGCGATCCGGTCGTCCGCCGTCCGCTGCGCGTAGACATAGGCGTGCGCCATGTCGCCGAGGGTTTCCCGGCCGGACCAGCCGACGGCGTCCCAGAACTCCGCCGGAAGCGGTTCGGTGACGATCATCGAGGAGTTCATCGGGAGCCAGTCCCGGCGCCGCCCCTTGATCGTCGCGGTGAACCCCTCGGTACAGCGCAGTACATAGGGCGCGCGGACCGTGCCGTACGGCGTACTCGCGCGCTTGGGGCCGATCTCGGTGACCGGGGTCGACTCGTGGATCGTGACGCCGAGCGCCTCGACCGTCGTGGCCAGGCCCTTCACCAGCTTCAACGGGTCGATCCGGGCGCCGTGCGGGGTCCACGAGGAGGCGACGGCCCCGGCGACCCGGAGCCGTTCGGCGGTCTCCCGGGCGCCTCTCAGCACCCGGTCGGTCTCGCCGAACGCGACCTCGACGGAGTGGAAGTCCCGCAGCCGGGCCGCCTGGGCGGGGGAGCGGGCCACCTCGATCACCCCGCCCCGGTGGACATCGGCGTCGATGCCCTCGGCGGCGCAGACGTCGATCACCTCCGCCACGGCGTCGTTCATCGCCCGCTGGAGGCGGACCGCGGGCTCATGGCCGTGTCGGCGGGCGAAGCGGTCGCGGCCCGCTATGCCGTTGTAGAGCCAGCCGCCGTTACGGCCGGACGCGCCGTAGCCGCAGAACGCGGCCTCCAGGACGGTGATGTTGAGGAACGGCACCGCCTTCTTCAGGTAGTACGCCGTCCACAGCCCGGTATAGCCGCCGCCGACGATGCAGACGTCGGCCGTGCTGTCGCCCGGCAGTGGCTCCCGGGGAGCGGCCAGGCCGTTCCGGGCGTGCCAGAACGAGATAGCTCCGTTGATCGTGCCGCCCGTGCCGGCGCCCGTGCCCGTCGTCCTCATGTCGTCTGTCGTCCCTGGTCCTGGTCGTGCCGTTGGGTCGCTACGACTGTATGCAGCCGGGCCGCTCCGCGGGAGATCCGCGCGGGAGCCTGTGGACAACCGGTGGCGGCCGTCCTCCGGCGCCTGTGGAAAACCCGGGGCGGGGGCGGGGGCCGTGCGTACGATCGACCGCATGATCGTGGTTCCCGAGGCGCTGATCGCCTCGCACCGGGCACACGGCGGCGCCGCGTCCGCCGCGTTCATCGACGCGCTGCCCGCCCGCGCGGCCGAGTTCACCGAGCGGTGGGGGCTGCGCCCCGACGGCCCCCCGGCGCACGGGGTGGTCGCCCTCGTCCTGCCCGTGGTCCGGGCCGACGGCATACCCGCCGTGCTCAAGCTCCAGCCCGTGGACGACGAGACCGCCGGTGAACCGCTCGCCCTCCGCGCCTGGGACGGCGACGGCGCCGTACGGCTGCTGGATCACGACCCGGCGACCGGCACCCTGCTGCTGGAACGGCTGGACGCGGCCCGTCCGCTCTCCTCCGTCGCCGACCCGGACGAGGCGGTACGCGTCCTGGGCGCCCTGCTCGCCCGGCTGACCGACCGGCCCGCGCCCGCCGGGCTCCGACGGCTCGGGGAGCTGGCCGCCGCCATGCTGGACCGGGTGCCGGACGCCCTGGCCGGGCTCGCCGACCCGGCCGAGCGGCGGCTCCTCGCCGACTGCGCGGCGGCCGTCCGGGAGGTCGCGGACGAGCCGGGCGACCGGCTGCTCCACTGGGATCTGCACTACGACAACGTCCTCGCCGCCGGGCGGGAACCCTGGCTCGCGATCGACCCCAAACCGCTCGCCGGTGATCCCGGCTTCGAGCTGCTGCCCGCCCTGCTGAACCGGTTCGACCCGGAACCGGCGGTGATCCGGCGGCGGTTCGATCTGCTGACCGAGGCCCTGGGCACGGACCGGGAACGGGCCATGGCATGGACGCTGGGGCGGCTGCTCCAGCTCTGGCTCTGGGACCTGGAGGGCGATGATTCTCCGGACGATCCGGTGGACGACCCGGGTGACGAGGGGGAGTTGGACGAGCGGGCCGTGGCCGTCGCCCACGCCCTGCTCGGGCGGTGACCGGCGGATGAAACGCGGTGGCACGGGCCGGGCCGTCGCCGCATGCTGAGCCCATGATCCGTACCGCGACCCCCGCCGACGTACCCGATATCCACCGGATGATCCTGGCCCTCGCCGAGTACCAGGGCTACCGCGACGAGGTCGTGGCCACCGAGGAGCGGTTGCGGGCCGCGCTGTTCGGCCCCGCACCCGCCGTACACGCGCTGGTCGCCGTCGAAGGCCCGGGCGGTTCCGGCGAAGCCTCCGCCGATTCGCGGCCCGGCCCGGTCGGCTTCGCGCTCTGGTTCCCGACGTACTCGACCTGGCTCGGCGCGCCCGGCGTCTATCTGGAGGATCTGTATGTGGACCCGGCCCGGCGCGGCGGCGGACACGGGAAGGCCCTGCTCGTGGAGCTGGCCCGGATCTGCCGCGATCGCGGCGGGCAGCGGTTGGAGTGGTCGGCGCTGAACAAGCTGACCGAGACGGTGGCGTTCTACCGGTCCCTGGGCGCCCGCCCGCTGGAGGACAGCCGGGTGTTCCGGCTCACCGGCGGCGAGTTGGCGAAGCTGGCGGCGTACGAGCGGGCGTGACGGGGGTGGCCGCCGCCGGGCGACGGCCACCCCAGTCCCGTACACGGACCGTCCCGTACGCGAGCAATTCCGTACGCCGACCGTTCCGTACGAGAGCTGTCCTCGTCGCGGACCGGCCCGTACGCGAGCTGGCCCGTACGCCGACTGCCCTGGACGCGGAGCGTTCCGTACGAGGTCAGGGCACCAGGACGACCTTGCCGATGGTCCCCCTGGTCTCCAGCGCCCGGTGCGCGCGGGCCGCGTCCGCGAGCGGGAATCGGTGCACCGCCGGGAGGAGGCGGCCGGTCGCGACCTCGTCCAGCGCGCGGTCCTCCAGCCGCCGGATGTCGCCGCCGACGAGTTCCAGCATCTTCGGGCCGAGGACGTACACGGTCTCCACGCCCCGTTCGGCCTGCTCCTCCTCGGAGAGGAGCAGCGGTTCGCCGCCCTGGGCGCCGCGCTCGCCCGCCCAGCCGTAGACCAGATGACGGCCGCCCTTGCCGAGCAGATCGACCGCCGCCCGGCCGATGGTGCCGCCGACCGCGTCGAAGTAGACCGTGGCCCGCCGGTCGCCGAGATAGGCCCGGACCTCGTCCGGCCAGGTCGGGTCGGTGTAGTCGACGGCGATATCGGCGCCGTTGGCGAGGGTACGGGTCACCTTGCCGGGGCCGCCCGCGAGGCCGACGACGGTGGCCCCGGCGTTCTTCGCGTACTGGACGGCGAGGGTGCCGATACCGCCCGCGGCGGCCGAGACGATCGCGATCGAGTCCGGGCCCAGCTCCGCGAACTGGAGGATCCCCATCGCGGTCCGGCCCGTACCGATCATGGCGACGGCCTCCGCGTCGCCCACGGTCTCCGGCACCACCTGGAGCCGTTCGGCGTCGGTGACGACCTGCTCCGCGTAGCCGCCCGGGTTCATCCCGATATGGACGACGACCCGGCGGCCGAGCCACTTGGCGTCGGTGCCCTCGCCCAGGGCCTTGACCGTGCCCGCGACCTCGCGGCCCGGGATCGTCGGCAACGGGATCGGTTCGGGGTAGGGCCCTTGCTCGCCCTCGCGGAGCACCGTGTCGAGGAGATGGACCCCGGCCGCGGTGACCGCGATCAGAACCTGCCCGGGGCCCGGGACCGGGTCCGGGACCTCCTCGTACGTCAGGTTCTCGGCGGGTCCGAAGGCATGGAGACGGATGGCGCGCATGGTGGCCCCCTGGGGCTGCTCGAACTGGGCGGCGGTGGTACGGCTCCGCCGCGCGGGGTGCGGCCGGGTCCGTGCCGACAGGTCCGTACGGATCCGTCGGTACGGCTCCGGCCACCCCCTACCCTGTGACCTCAACCAAACTTGAGGTCAAGGGCCGCCCGGGCGCCCGCGCCCCGGTCCCGCCGCTGTGCGCCCAGCGCGCCGACCGCCAGCGGCGCGGCCGTCAGCCCACTGCCGAAGGCGACTTCCCCCAGCAGCCCGTCCGCCGCCACCTGATCACCCGCCAGGAACACCCCGTCGCCCCGGTCGACCGCCGGACGGTCCCGCCACGTCGTCCCGGGCGGGTCCACCGCGCCCGACCGGTCCTGCGCCAGCGCCGTCCGCCGCCAGGTCTCCCGCGCCCGCCAGCCGGGCAGCGCGACGCCCAGCACCCGCTCCGCGCGGGCCAGCCCCTCCGCCTTGCCCTCGTCCGGCCCGACCGGGAACTGCGCCTGGTACAGCGACTCGCCGCGCGGCGCGATCAGCGGCGAGACGGCCGAGAACCGCTCCACCCAGCCGGGCCGGTCGAGATCCGAGACGACGAACGGATCCCGGCGGTCCCGGCGTACCGCCAGATCCAGCAGCACCGTACGGCCGCCCGACCAGCGCAGGGAGTCGTCGCCGAGCAGTCCGCGCGCCGCCGCCAGGGATGTCGCGACGATCACCGGGCCCCGGTCGGCGGGCAGTTCGTCCACCCGGGCCGAGGTCTCGATCCGGACCCCGAGATCCCGCGCCCGCGCCGCCATCAGCTCCAGGACCTGGCCGAAGCCGCCCAGCGGATAGCGGACCCCCGGCGGCATCCCGGTCACCCGGCGGAACCGCCGGTGCACGAAGGCCGCCGAGAGCGAACCGGGGTCGTGGTGGAAGAGGGCGACGCCCATGAAGTTCGCCGTCGCCGCGGCCGCCGCCGGGCCCGCGGTCCGGGTCGCCCACTCCGTGTACGTCTCGTCCACCGGCGCCCCGCCCGCCGGGATCCGGGCCAGCCGCAGCAGCCCGCGCGGCGGCGTCCGGCGCAGCTCGCCCCCCTGGAGGAAACGGAGCCGGGTCGCGTCGGCGAACGGCACCCGCCCGGTCGGGCCGATCAGTCCGCGCCGCTTCAACCAGCTCCACATCGGCCCGGTGTAGAAGACATGCGGCCCCTCGTGGACCCGGTACGGCCCGTCGGAGATCCGGGCCCGGCCGCCGAGCGTGTGATGTGCCTCGTAGAGCGTGACCGGTGCCCCGGCCTCGGCCGCGGCGACCGCCGCGGTCAGCCCGGCGAGACCACCGCCGACGACGGTGACACGGTCACGGGCGGGTGTCGTCCCATGGGTACGGTGCGATGCGCTGGCGGTCATGATGGCCGTCCGTCCTTCCCCTTCGCGGCGGCGACACCCCTCGTCGGGGCGTCACCGGTCTGTCGAAGAGGGGACGAACGGCGGCCGTGCCTTTGTGACATCCCGCCGGAGGATCGGGAAAGCCGCAGGTCAGGCGGGTGGTGTCCGGGGGAAGCGGGCCTGAAGGTCCCAGACCACCGGATTGTCGGCCAGCGCCTCGTGCAGATCACAGAGATCCGCGATCACATCGTGCAGAAAGTCCCGGGCCTCGCGCCGCAGATCGGCATGGGGGAAGGACAGGGGCGCGTCCTCCAGCGGCTGCCAGTCCGCCGCGATGTCCACCCAGCCGAACCGCCGCTCGAACAGCAGCCGGTCCGTGGACTCCGTGAAGTCCAGCTCCGCCCGCTGCGGCTTCGCCGCCCGGCTGCCCATCGGATCCCGGTCGAGCCGCTCCGCCGTATCGCAGAGCGCCCACGCGAAATCGAGGACCGGCACCCATCCCCAGGCTGTGGACAGCTCCCGGTCGGCGTCCGTGTCGGCGAGATACACATCGCCGCAGAACAGATCGTGCCGAAGGGCCGACACGTCCGCACGGCGGTAGTCGGTCTGCGGGGGGTCGGGAAAGCGGCGGGAGAGCGAGTAGCCGATGTCGAGCACCCGCCGATGGTGTCACGCCTCCCGCTGTGGGGTGCGCCGCGGCCTCCGGCTCCCGCGCCCGGAGGGCCCTGTGCCTCGGGAGGCCGCTGCTCCCGGGAGCCCCCTATGCCTCGGGGGCCCGCTGTGCCCGGAGCCGCTGTGGCCCGGGAACCCGGGGTGCCGCGCGCCTTGGCTTTTGGCGGCGGGGTGGCCCCCAGCGCCTTGGCTCTCCCGGGCACCGCCCCAAACCCGGGCCGCGTCCGGCGGCCTGGTGTTGTCGGCGGTCCGTACCACCGTCGTGGTTGTTCGCGCAGTTCCCCGCGCCCCTGGTTGCCCGTCTCAACGCTCTCGTGGAGGAGACGGGCCCCTCTTGGGGGCGCGGGGAACTGCGCGACAAGCCAGTCACCGGGGCGCGGGTGGGCCGGGAAACATCAGGTGGCACCATCCATCCCCCCGGGACGGGCTCCGGCGCCAGGAACCCCGCAGCGGGAGGCGCCCCCGCGGCGGCTACGCCAGGTCTCCACCCATGTCGACCCATCCCTCGTGCCAGGCGTGGCCCGTGGCGGGGCCCGTCTGCCAGGTGTGGGTGGCGCGGCCCTCCGGGGTGCGGGCGAAGACGGACAGGTCGCCGCCCGGGTTGAGGACGACCGACGGGTCGGCGGCGATTCGGCCGCCGAGCGGGGTCCAGGCCGACCAGGGGCCGCCGGTGCCGGTCTGCCAGCGGTGGTGGAGCGCCCCGTCCGTGCCCCGGGCGAACAGCACCATTCCCCCGTCGCGCCCCACCAGCACCGTCGGGCGGTCGACGATCGCGCCTTCCATGTCGACCCATCGCTCGTGCCAGGCGTGGCCCGTGGCGGGGCCGGTCTGCCAGGTGTGGGTGACCCGGCCGTCGGGGTCGCGGGCGAAGACCGACAGGTCGCCGCCCGGGCTCAGGACGACCGCCGGATCACTGGTGAGCCGACCGCCGAGCGGGGTCCAGGCCGACCAGGGGCCGCCGGTGCCGGTCTGCCAGCGGTGGTGCAGTGCCCCGTCCGTGCCCCGGGCGAACAGCACCATCCCGCCGTCCCGGCCCACGACGACGACCGCACGGCCCACCACCGAACCCTCCATGTCGGCCCAGGACGCGTGCCAGGCGTGGCCCGTGGCCGGGCCGGTCTGCCAGGTGTGGGTGACCCGGCCGTCCGGGTCGGGGGCGAAGACGGACAGGTCGCCGCCCGGGCTCAGGACGACCGCCGGGTCTCCGGCGAGGCGTCCGCCGAGGGAGACCCAGTCGGGCGCCCATTCCCCGGCTTCGGACTGCCAGGTGTGCCAGAGGGCTCCGTCGCCGCCTCGGACGAACGCCGCGAGTTTCCCGTACCGCCCGACGAGGACGTACGGCCGCCCGACCGCGCCGGGCGCGGGGCGGCCCAGGCCGGTCCATTCGGACCAGGCGCCGCCGGGCGCGTTCTGCCAGCGGTGGACGATCCCGCCGGACGGGTCGGTGGCGGCGACGACCATGCCCGAGCCGTGGTCGACGAGGGTCGGCACCCCGACACTGACCCGTGCCGGGCCCCGCGACGGCCCGGGGCGCCGGGTCCACCAGGTGGTCTCCTTGCGGGCGCCCGGCCAGCCGAAGCTGAGGTGGACGTGGTCGGTGTGGGGGTTGGGGCCGGAGTACGCCGTCCAGCCCCGGTCGGCGCGGTACGCCTCCCAGATCCGGCGGTTCCAGATGATGTACATGATCCCGAGGCGGCGGGCCAGCGCGTGCCGGTTGCCGTGCCGGTCGGTGGCGAGGAGCCAGTCGAGTACCTCGCCCGCGATTCCGGCCTGGGTGGCGGCGCTGACGCCCCAGTCCCAGGCGCGGCCTTCCTTGTGCTCGCTCTGGCCGCCGCTGCCGCACGCGCGGCTGATGCCCATATTGGTGGTGGAGGGGTACGTGGCGAGAACGAGGTCCTTGAACTCGGCGACGCCCGGCTTGGCGGCCGGGTCGCAGGTCCGCTGTCCCTGGTAGGCGGCGTAGTCGTCGATTTCGGGACCGAAGTCCGGTGTGGTGGGTGGCACGGTACGGCTCCTGCCTGTCTCTCGTACGAAGCGCGTACGGCATGCGTACGACGTGTACGAAGCGGGGGGTTGTCACTCCTTGGGGTTGGGCACGCCCGTGCCCGACCCGCCCGACGCCGTCGTTCCGTAGCGTCACGGCCGGACGGAGCGGCGTCGCACCCAGGGTTTCGGCCTCCGGGGCGGCAGATGAAGGAGGTGACTGTCGCCTTGCCGGACGGGAACCGGGAAACAGCGGCTGACCTGCGGATCGTCCCCGGGCCTTCGCCGCGGGGCGAGGAGGGTTTCGGGTCCCTGCTGCGGCGGCTGCGGACCGAACGCGGTCTCTCACTCGCCGATCTCGCCGCCCGCGCGCACTACAGCCGGGGTTACATCAGCAAGGTCGAGACCGGCCAGAAGCCCGTCACCCATGGCTTCGCGCTCTGCTGTGACCAGGCGCTGGCGGCGGGCGGTCGGCTGGTCGCGCTGGCTCCGGCGCCGGGTGCGCCGGGCCGGGGCACGGGCCCCTGTCCGTATCCGGGGCTCGCGGCCTTCCGGGTAGAGGAGGCGGGGTGGTTCTTCGGCCGGGAGCGGGTCACCGCCGAACTCGTCGCGCGGCTCGCGGAGAAGCTGCGACCGTACGGGGCGGGCGCGGACCGGGAACGGACGGGCCCCGCCGTCCCGGCCCCCCGCACCGACAGCCCCGACCGCGCCGACGGCACCGACCACGCCGACGGCACCGGCCACGCCGGGGAGCCCTGCGGTCCCGTGATCGTCGTCGGCCCTTCCGGGGCCGGGAAGTCGTCACTGCTGCATGCCGGTTTGCTGCCTGCCGTGGCCCGGGGCGCCCTGCCCGCCGCCGGTTCCCGCGAGTGGCCGGTGGTCACCCTCACCCCCACCGCGCACCCTCTGAGGGCCTTGGCGCGGGCGGTCGCGGACACCCGCGACCGCGGCACCGCCGCCAGCACCGGCACTGCCACCAGCACCGGCACCGCCACCGGCACCAGTTCGGGCGGCACGCGAGGACCCGGACTCGGTCTCACCCCCGACGCCGCCCTCCGCGCGCTCCACGACGGCACGTTCCCGGCGGCGGTACGGGACGCCCTGCGCACCCGCCCGGACCGCAGTCCCGGACTGCTGATCGTCGCGGACCAGTTCGAGGAGGTCTTCACCCTCTGTCCTGACCCGGCGGAACGCCGCCGGTTCATCGCCGCCCTCTGCGACCCGGCCCTCACCGCTCACCGCGTACTCGTCGTACTCGGGATCCGGGCCGACTTCTACGGCCGGTGTCTGGAGCACCCCGAACTCGTCGCGGCCCTGCGCCACGGCCAGTTGCCGCTCGGCCCGATGAGCCCCGCCGAACTGCGTACGGCGATCACCGGCCCCGCCGAGCGGACCGGGCTGACCCTCGAACCCGGTCTGGTGGAGGTGCTGCTGAGGGACGCCGGGGTGGACGACGGCCACCCCGGCGCCGGTAGCGGCGGCGGCCCCGGCGGCGCCCACGCCCTGCCGCTGACGGCCCACGCCCTGCTGACGACCTGGCAGCAGCGGGACGACGAGGACCGGATGACGGTGGCCGCGTACCAGCGCACCGGCGGGATCCGGGGCGCGGTCGCGGCCAGTGCCGAGCGGGTCTACGGGCGCCTCGGCGCGGCGGACCGCGCGACCGCGCGCCAACTCCTGCTGAGCCTGGTGAGAGTGGGCGAGGCGGCAGGGATGGGCGAGGCGGGAGACGGTACGCAGAACAGCGGCGGGCATCACGACACCCGCCGCCGGGTGGGCCACGACCGGCTGCGGTCACCGCTGCCCGACCCGGACGGCGCCGACGGCGTACTGGCCGCCTTCGCCGATGCCCGGCTGCTGTCGCTCGGCGCGCAGGGCGTGGAGCTGACCCATGAGGCGCTGCTGTACGCCTGGCCCCGGCTGCGGGCCTGGATCGACGCGGACCGGGACCGGCTCCGGGGCCGTCAGCGGCTGGTGGAGTCGGCGGAGGTGTGGGAGAGGTCGGGCCGGGACCCGGCGCTGCTCTACCGGGGCGCCCAGCTCGAACTCGCCGTCGAGTGGACCGCCCCGGCCAGTCCCGACACCCGGGGCACTCCCGAGGCCCGTTTCCTCGCCGCGTCCCTCGCCCACCGCGCCGCCGAGGCCGCCGCGCGCCGCCGCCGGACCCGCAGGCTCCGCCGACTCGTCTCGGCGCTCTCCGCCCTCTCCGTCCTCACCTGCGCCGCCACGGCCTTCGCCCTCTTCCAGCGGTCCGCCGCGATCGCCGAACGCGACGCCTCCGCCGCCCAGGTGGCCGTGGACCAGGCCGAACGGATGCGCCAGGTCGACCCGTCGCAGGCGATGCGGCTGAGCCTGGCCGCGTACCGCCTGGTCCGTACGCCCGCGACCCGGGGCGCGCTCCTCGCCTCATCCGGCAGCCTCTACTCCACCCGGGCCGGACAGCACCACTGGACCGTCAACCGGCTCGCCTTCACCGGGAACACCCTGGTCAGCGCGGGCGACGAAGGGACGGTACGGCTGACCGACACTCGGGATTCCAGCCGTCCCCGGACGACCGCCGTCATCCAGGAGCCCCGGCCGGGGACGCGTACCGCGATCAGCTCCGACGGCCGGCTGCTGGCCTCCGGCGGCGACGACGGCGTGGTCCGGGTCCGGGTCCTGGACGCCGGGCGGCGGCTCGACTACGCCGTCCCGACCGGCGCGCCCGTCCGCGCCCTGGCGTTCCATCCGCGCGGGCACACCCTCGCGGTCGGCGGCGACGACGGCTCCGTACGGGTCTGGGGGCTCGACACGACCGGGGTCCACTCGCCCCGGAGCGCGCGGGCCCGCGACGCCCATCGCGGACCGGTCAACGCGATCGCGTTCCGCCCCGACGGCGACACCCTCGCCTCCGGCGGCGACGACCGCACGGTCCGGCTGTGGCGGCTGCCGTTCCGCTCCGGCCCGCTGCGCCCGGCGGGGGTGCTCGACGGGCATCGCGCCCAGGTCCGTACGGTCGCCTTCGCACCCGACGGAAAACTGCTGGCCAGCGGTAGTTTCGACCGTACGGTACGGCTCACCCCGCTCACCGACCCGGCGCCGCCGCCGGACCACGACGCCCGGAACCCGTTCCGTCTCACGCCCGACCCGGTACCCGGCCGGGCCCGGCAGCTCACCGGCCACCGGGGGCTGATCAACAGCGTCGCGTTCCGGGCCGACGGGCGGCAGCTCGCCAGCGCCGCCGACGACCAGACGACCCGGCTGTGGGATGTGGCGTCGGGCCGTCAGACGCTCGCCCTGCCGCAGCCGAATCCGGTGCGTTCGGTGGCGTACGGGCCCGGCGGCCGGACGCTCGCCACCGGCGACGACGAGGGGCGGCTGCTGCTCTGGCATCTGCCGCCGCCGGTACTGCTCGGGCCGCCGGGCGGCGTCCCGGTCGTCCACGCCCCGCCCGGACCGTACGCCGGACGGCTGCTGGTCACCGGCGGCGGGGACGGCACCGTACGGCTCTGGCGTACGGCGGGCGGCGGGCCCGCCGGGGGGCCGGACGCGGAACGCCCCGTCGCCGTACTGCGCGGCCACACCCGGGCGATCACATCCCTGCACAGCGACGGATCCGGCCGGCTGCTGGTCTCCGGCAGCGACGACGGGACGGCCCGGCTCTGGGACATCCGCGACCCGGCCCGCCCGGTCGCCCTCGGCCGGATCGACCAGCACCGGGACATGGTGTACGCGACGGTACTCAGCCGGGACGGCGAACTCCTCGTCACCGGCGGCGAGGACCACCGGGCCCGGGTCTGGGACGTCTCCGACCCGCGCCGCCCGCTCGCCCTCGCGACCCTCAACCGGCACACCGACCGGATCAACGGCCTCGCCCTCGGCGGCCCCGGCGACCGTACGCTCGCCACCGTCGGCGGCGACTACCAGGCCCGGATCTGGGACCTGCGCGACCCCCGGCGGCCCGTGCCGCGCGCGGTGCTGCCGCATCCGAACCAGGTCAACCGGGCCGCGTTCTCGCCCGACGGCCGGTATCTGGCCACGACCAACGACGACCGCCGGGTCCGGCTGTGGGACCTCACCGACATCGAGGGACCCGACCCGGCGCCGGTCTCCGTACTCGTCGGCCACCGGGAGGCGTCCCGCGAGGTCGCGTTCTCACCGGACGGCGGCACACTGGTGACGACCAGCGACGACCGTACGGCCCAGCTCTGGCAGGTCACGGACCCGGCCCGGCCGGTCCCGCTCACCCCGCTGTCCGGCCATACGGCCCCGGTGACGGGCGCCGCGTTCGCCCCGGACGGCCGGTCCCTGGTGACCTCGGGCCCGGACTCGGCGATCCGCTTCTGGAGCCACGACATCGCGTCGGTGATCGACCGCGTCTGCGCGCTGGACGGCCCGGGCCTGAGCCGCGCCGAATGGCCGGAACACTTCCCCTCCCAGCCCTTCCGCGAATCCTGCCCACCCTGACGACGACGCCCTCGGCTCCGCCGGACCGGCTGAACCGGCTGAACCGGTCGGACCGGCCGGGCCTCGCGCCCGGCGACCCGGCGTCGTTCGCGGTCCGCGGACCGCCCGTGACTGATCGCGCAGTTCCGCGGAATCGCGCGGCAGACCACGGACGGCGCGCGGTCGAGACACCTCCGGAGGACGCGCCGTCCCCGCCCCGGCGTCTCCGGAGCCCGAGGCCGACGGCCCCGCAACAGGGGCCGTTAGGGTGATGGGACGTAGAAAGCGCAGATCACCAGGGGGACGAACCGTCGATGACACACGCCGCCGAGACGTTTCAACCCTTGCAGCCCGACGATCCCCGGCTCGTCGCCGGGTATCGGATCGCCGCCCGGCTCGGTGCCGGTGGCATGGGGCGGGTGTATCTGTCGCACACCGACGGCGGTCGCCCGGTCGCGATCAAGGTGGTGCGGCCGGAGCTGGCCGACGCCCCGGCGTTCCGGCAGCGGTTCCGGCGGGAGATCACCGCCGCGCGCCGGGTCCGGGGCGCGTACACCGCCGAGCTGATCGACGCCGACGCGGACGGTACGCCGCCCTGGCTGGCCACTCTCTATGTGCCGGGACCGTCCCTGACCGAGGCCGTCACGCGGCGCGGCCCGCTGCCGCCGCGTGCGGTGTTGTGGCTGATGGCGGGGGTGGCCGAGGCGCTGGAGGCCATTCACGCGGCGGGGATCGTGCACCGCGATCTGAAGCCGTCGAACGTGCTGCTGGCGGCCGACGGGCCGAGGGTGATCGACTTCGGTATCTCGTTGGCGTCGGATGTGACGTCGCATACGGTGACGGGTTCGGCGGTGGGCACCCCGTCGTTCATGGCACCCGAGCAGGCGTCGGCCGGGGACGTCACGGCGGCGACGGATGTCTTCGCGCTCGGGCAGACGGCGGCGTTCGCGGCGCTCGGTGAGCCGCTGTACGGCGACGGCCCCTCGGTCAGCGTGCTGTACCGGATCGTGCACTCGAAGCCCGACCTTTCCCGGCTGCCCGAGGAACTGCGGCCGTTGATCGCCCGCTGTCTCGCCGCCGAACCGGCGGACCGGATCACTCCGGCGGAGATCGTCGCCTGGTGCCGCCGTCATCTGGCGGACGGCGGGGAAGACGGGGGCGGTCCGGCGGTGTGGCGGGAGGTGGCCGGTCCCGAGGTGACGGTCCCGGCGCCGGTGGCGCAGGAGACGGCCGTCGGCACGCTGCCGTTCGGTGTCCACCCGCCGACCGTGCGGCCGACGATCGTGGACGACGAGGGCGCGCGCAAGGCCCGTCGCCGCCGGACGGCGCTCTTCACCGCCGCGTCGGTCACCGCCGGTGGTCTGCTGCTCGGGGGCATGATCTGGGGCGGCTACCAGACGCTGGACCGGCTCAAGGACCAGGAGCGGAAGGAGTCCGCGTCCCAGCAGTCGGCCGGTTCGCAGGGCACCGGTTCCCGGGACACGGCCGCCACTCGCGGACCCGGCACCGGCACGGGGTCCGGGTCGGGGTCCGGGCCCGGCGATACGGCTGAAGGCGGCGCGACCGCCCGGGACACCGGGTCCGCCCCGGCCGGGGAGAACGCGACCACCGGCACCGGGATTCCGGGCTGGGAGCGGGAGAACACGACGGGGCAGCCGAGACCCCGGGCATACGTCTCTCAGATGTTCGGCCTCAAGAACTCGGTGAGCCTGACCGATCCGGTCAGCCGCGAGGACCGCAAGGGCGACCTCCGGCTGAGCTGCCGGTCGGCCGGCTGCGAACTGGAGAGCCGGGAGAGCGTCCTGATGCGGATGTACGGGGACCCGGGCGCGGGCCCGGAGCAGTGCCGCCTCTTCCTCGCCAACTCCAAGAACAAGCAGGTGCCGCTCGCGGCGGTGGCGGCCGGTACCGAGATCTGCGTCAAGCATCCCTCGGGGGATGTCGCCGTGCTGGTGGTGGGCGTGAAGTCGACGGCCATGCCGAGCCTGGCGTTCATGAACGCGGATATGACGGTCTGGCGGGCGGCGCGGACATAGCCCCGCGCCCGGCCCCCGCGTCCGGCCCCAGGCTCCCGTCCCCGCCCGTCACTACTCGCCCACGGTGACCGACTTCAGCGCGCCCAGCGCCGTCACCGGCAGCAGGAAGCCGCCGCGCCCCTCCTGCCAGCGCGCCACCACGATGCCCGCGAGCGCGCCCGTACTGGTGAACGCGGGCGCCCCGCCGAGCCCGTTGACGATGTCCCCGGCGACCCGCAGCCGGTCGCCGGTCCGGCCGGTGAGGTCCAGCAGACAGGAGAACCGGCCGTTGGCGGCATAGGCGCTGACCAGCAGCTGGCGGCCGGGGGTGAACCGTCCGTCGATCCGCAGCGGGGTGTCCGGGAGGGGCACCGGCGAGTCGAGCCGGAGTACCGCGAGCGGCGCGCTGCCCTCGTACAGGGACTCCTGAGTCGTCTCGGCCGTGATCTCGACCGGGGTCGCCGATACCCGCTCCCCGGTGGCCGACCGTACCGTCGGAGCGTCGGAGGCGTTCCGGAGCTGCTGGAGCACATAGCTGACCGTCACCACCGTGGTGGGGTCGACCAGCAGCCCGTTGCCGAGATGCCGTTCGCCGTCGGAGATCCGGACGCTCCGGGCGAAGACGAACTCCTCGTCGACCTGCCAGCCGTCGGAGGAGACGTAGCCGTTGTAAACGACCTGCTGTACGTCGCCGGAGACGGCCGACCACGTCGTACCCGTACGGGCCGCCCGGCCGGAGCCCTCGCCGTCGGGGCCCTCGCCGTCGGAGCCTTCGCCGCCGGGCCCGGAGCCCCGTACCGCCTCCGGCAGCCGGCCCCGAGCCTCCCCTTCCCCCCGGTCGGCGTCCTCGTCTTCGCCTTCGGCCTCGGCGAGCTGGCGTTCCAACTGCTCGCAGCGTTCCTCCGCCCGCTGGTGCAGCGCCCGGACCCGGGTCAGCTCCTCCTCCAGCTCGTGGATCTCCGCCCGCAGCCGCGTCGACTCGTCCGACAGGTCCGACGAGGCCGCCGGGTCAGGCGCGTCCGAGGGCGCGAAGGACGCCGCTTGGAGTTCCCGGAACCGTATCTGAAGGTCCCGGAGCCGCTGTTCGCGGTCGTGCAGGGTGTCCTCCAGCCAGCGCTCCCGGGTGGCGGCGCGCTGGGCCTCCCGGTCCGCGTCGGCCAGCTTCCGCTCCAGCAGCCGGGCCCGGTGGACCGGGCTCCGGCCGCTCTCCAGAGCCGAGTTGTAGAGGCCCTTGAAGAGTTCGAGGGCGTCCTGTGTGGGGACGGCCCCGCGCCGTTCGGCCACGTCGTGCAGCAGATGGAGGACGAACTCCCACGGCGGTACGCGGCGTCCGCCCAGATAGCGGGAGACGGTGGCGGAGTCGTAGGAGCGGCGGGCCGCGTACCGCCGGATGGAGACGCCCAGATCGGCGAACAGGTCCCGTAACGCGCCCGCCAGCGCCGCGACCTCGGGCGCCGTCTCGTCGTCCATCGGCTTGAGTTCGGTCATGGTGTCGCCGTCGCCCCCGTCCTCGCCGCGCCCCGGCCGGGTGCTGCCGATCGGTCGGCAGCACCGTTGCGCCTGCCGCAGCACCCCGCCGTTCCGCGAGTCTGGAGCCATCGTCCCAGACACCGCGTACCAGGAATCAGGAACGGGGACATCGCCATGTCTCGTCACCACCGCCCGCCCGGCACCCGCCCGGTCTGCGGCGCCCCGCAGGGCCGGTGCCGCCATACGCACGGGGAGGGGTGAGCCCGTACGCGTAAGCAGGCATACGGCCCGCCCTCGATGGAGCGCCCGGAACGGAGCGTTCAGAGCCCGAGCCGGATCGGTTCCGCCGGGGCGCCGTCGGCCAGCAGCGCCGTCAGCGGGGTCGCCAGATCGCGTGGGGCGAAGAGATCCGTACCGTCGTACGAGGCGATCTCGCGCAGCGGCCACCACCGCAGCTCGGTGACGTTCTCGGCGGCGAGTTCGGCCGCCGACAGCGTGCCGCGCGGCTCGAACGCGGTGGTGCGGACCAGGAAGAAGTCATTGATCACACCGTCGTGCCGGCTGGCGTGTCCCGGCGCCACGACCTCCTGGTGCCAGACATGCGGGGGCTCGCCGTCCACCGCGAGTCCGACCTCTTCCCGCAGCTCGCGGCGGAGCGCTTCGAGCAGGCTCTCACCGGGCTCGATCTTCCCGCCGGGGGCCGCCCAGACCACGGTCCCCGGCGGTTCGCGGATCGCGAACCGGCAGAGGAGGACGCGTTCGTCCTCGTCGACGATCAGGGCACGGGCGGCATGGCGCAGCTTCACACGCGCCATCCGATCACGCCCGCCGCCCGCCGTCATCCCCCTTCCCGCTCCCGCTGCCGCTGCTACTGATGGCCAGCTCGCACCGCCCGTCGTCCCCGCAGCGCCGCCGCAGCCGCCCCCGGGACAAGGTCTGCGCGAGACCGACCGCCCAGCACATCGGGCAGCCGCGCAGTGCCAGCAGCCCCACCGGGGCCAGCAGCAGACTCCACAAGCCGAGGAGCGGCAGCAGCAGTACGGACCCGGCCAGCGCGCCGAACCCGGCAGCGCCCCGGGCCAGATGGCGGGGGACCGTACGGCTGGAGAAGTCCCCCTTCCGCCGCTCGTCGCCGTCAGACACCGGGGCCACCCTCCCCTTCGAGCGACTGGCGTACGGCGGCCCTGGCCCGGTGCAGCCGGGACTTCATCGCCGAGGTGCTCAGCCCGAGGGCGTCGGCGGTCATCCGTCCGCTGTACCCCTGCACGTCCCGCATGATCAGCACCCGCCGCTGGTCGGCCGGGAGTTCGGAGATGGCCCGGGCGACGAGTTCGGCCTCCAGCCGTCGCAGTACGTCCTCCTCGAACGACGGAACGGGCGCGTCGTCGGGTACGGGCCCTGGCCCCCGGACCATCAGCCGCGCCCGGCGCAGACACTCGTTCCGGACGATCCGGAACATCCAGGAAGCCAGCGCGCCCGACGCCCGCAGCATCCCGATCTTCCGATAGAGGATGATCAGCGCCTCCTGGGCGGCGTCCTCCGCGTCCTGCGGGGTGGCGCACAGGGAGTGCGCGAACCGCCGTACGTGCGGATGCGAGCCGGTCAGCAACGCGGCGACGGCCTCCTCGTCGCCGTCCCGGGCGGCGTCGACCAGCCGCGCGCCGGGCCAGCCGGGGTCAGCCACGACCGCTCCCCTTCCGCCGCAGCCGCAGGAAGAACACGCAGGAGCAGACGAGTACCGCCGCGCCGCCGATGACGAGTGCCGTGACCATGACCACCTCCGGTTCCGTACGGACCGTGCGCCCGTACGCCCATGAGAGGCACGCCGCCCGGGGAAGGATTCAACCCGGCTCGTGACGGACCCGGCGGCGCGGGGAGACGCAGGTCACATCGGGCCCTGTCACATTCCCGGGCTCCACCGAGTCATGTGTGTACAGGCACGACGACGACAGAGGAGCACATGATGGAAGCCCGGCTGAACCTCTTCGGCAGCCCCGTCGCGGCAAAGACCCTGAAGCACCTGGTGAGCGCGGGCAAGGCGATCACCCCGGCGGATCTGTCCGTCACCCTCCAGGAACTGGTCAGGATTCGCGTCAGCCAGATCAACGGCTGCGGGATGTGCCTCGACATCCACACCAAGGAGGCCATCGCGGCCGGTGAGGACCCGACCCGTCTCCACCTCGTCGCGGCCTGGCGCGAGGCCACCGTCTTCACCGACGCGGAGCGCGCCGCCCTCGAACTCGCCGAGGAGGGCACCCGGATCGCCGACGCGGGCGGCGGCGTCTCCGACGAGGTGTGGGCCAACGCGGCCAAGCACTTCGACGAGGAGCAGCTGGCGGCGCTGGTCGGCACGATCGCCCTGATCAACGCTTTCAACCGGCTGAATGTCATCCTCCGCCAGCCGGCGGGCGACTACTACGTCGGCCAGTTCGGCTGAGCCGACCACCCGCCTCGCGGCCCCCACCCGGAGGCCGCCGCCATGCCCCCGGCGGCGGTCTCCCGGGGCCACTCGGCGCTCCGGGTGTTTCAGGTGACGGTGGTACGGATCGCCTTGCGGGCGTCGGCCTCCACGGCCAGGGGGTCGGCTCCGGCGGCGATCCGGCGGAAGGCTTCGACCCGCCAGTCCCGGGGCAGCCGCAGAATCCGCCGCGCCAGCTCGGGAGCGTCGACCGTGCGCAGCTCCGCGTACCCCGGCATCGGCGGCGGCGCCCCCTTCCCCGCGTACGCGACCGCCACGCCGACGACCTCGGCGACGCTCAGCCGCCCCCGGACCCGTACCCCGTAACGGGCTTCGCGCAGGACGGCCGCCCGCCAAGCGGCCGGGAGCCCGGCCCACCGGTCCAGTAAGCCGACGGCGGCCTCGGCGTCCCCCGTACGACCCGGATCGGCCTCCGGCCACCGCGACGCCCCGGCGGGGTCGCAGAGCGCGGCGAAGTACGCCACATCCATCACCAGCGCCGCGATCCCGGGCCCGTACTCCTCCGCCCGCTCCCCGTGCGG
>NZ_JBFADP010000068.1:0-5162 GCF_040641415.1 Streptomyces sp. NPDC020875
TGGTGATTGACGACAACGCGGCGTGGGGGTACCGCCCGGGCCGCCAGGCCCAGGGGGAGCGCGGTGCCAGGGCACGCGAGCCCCAGCAAGATCCATCAGACACGCCCTAGCCCTTGCGGGTGGGGGCTTCGCGGGGTCTGGGAGCGGCTGCTGTGTCCGAGTTCGGGCCCGAGGCCGAAGTAGTGCCGGAAGTTGTAGATCAGGGGGCTCCAGGCGGCAGGGTCGACGTACTGCGTGCCCGGTACGACGAGGCCCGGCGCCGCGTGCACCCTCAGGACGCTGGCCTCCACGATCAGGAACTCCCCTCCGGCGTCGTGCCGGACCGCCGCCGCTCGTGCCTCGAGCTGGAGCGGGCATTCTCCGACTCTCGGCGGCGTGATCAGCTCCGAGGCGACGGGGGTGAGACCCGCGGCCCCGAACTTGTCCCGCTCGTGGGTGACGTGTCCTCGCGGGTCCTCCGGCGCCGGCGGCCGGCCGGTCAGCCCGCCCAGCAGTTCCACCTGGGGCCACAGCCCGGGGTGCGGCAGGCCGAGGGCGACCTCGGAGCGCCCGGCGAGCAGATTGCGGCCGGTCTGCCCGTCCGGTCCGAGCCCCAGGACGATGGTGTGGCCGAGGGCCCAGGCGGAGGAGATGGGTGCCAGGTTCGCGGTGCCGTCCTCGTTCCGGGTGGTGAGGAGGACGACGGGGGTGCCGAAGTAGAGGATGCTGGGTGTGATCGTCACCGTCTCGGGTGTGATCGTCGTCGTGGATGGCGCGGGGACCGTCGGCGGCAGGGTCAGTGAGCTTGCTTCCATGGCCGAAAACGTACGAGATCAATGCTTCGGTGGGCGCCGAAGTGATCCGGCGGGACAATCGAAGGATGGACACCCGAGAATCCGGGCGAGATCTCGCCGCCGTCGCCTCGCTGCTCGCCGATGCCACCCGGGCCGCGTTCTGTCTGGCCCTGCTCGACGGACGGCCCTGGAGCGCCGGGGAGCTGGCCCGGCACACCGGTGTCGCAGCGTCCACCGCCACCGGGCATCTCCACCAGCTCGTGGCGGCGGGGCTGCTGGTGGAGGAGCGCCGGGGCCGCAACCGGTACGTGGCCCTGGCGGGCCCGGAGGTCGCGGAGCTGGTCGAGTCGCTGGCGTCGCTCGCTCCCCCGGCCTCCCGGGTCCCGCCGCGCTCGCTGACCGCCGCCCGGACGACCCGGGCCCTCGCCCAGGGGCGTACCTGCTACGACCATCTGGCCGGGGTCCTCGGGGTGTCCGTCACGGACGCGCTGACCGGCCGCGGGTTCCTCGACGACCGGGGCGGGCTGGCGCTGACCCCCGAGGGCGGGGCGTTCCTCACCGGGCTGGGAATCGCCCTCCCGGCCACCCGCAGACCGGCCGTGCGCTCCTGCCTGGACCTCACCGAACGCCGCCCCCATCTCGCGGGCGCGGTGGGCGCGGCGCTCTGCCGGCATGCCTTCGACGACGGCTGGGTCGTCCGGACCGGACCGACCCGGGCCGTAGCCGTCACCGAGAAGGGAAGCCGGGAGCTGTACCGGCACTTCGGCATCGAAGCGGGGGCCGCGCGGGCGACGGTCCCGCCGCGCCGGTCCCGCGACTCCGCCTGAGCCGCCGTTCGCCGCTTCCGGCGGCGGCCGGCTCGGACGGGCCCGGCCCCGTCGGGCTTCCGAAAACCTGTTGACCGGGGGCGACCCGAGTATGAGAGCGTCTCCCGCGGTGGCATCGACGGGGGACGGTGGGCGTGACCGGTACGGACCTGACGCGTGGTCGGCGAGCGAAGGACACTCCGCCCGGCCAGTCCCTGTGGACCCCGGACTTCCGGTTGTTCTTCACCGCCCGCACCGCCTCCCTGCTGGGCGACGCGATGCTCCCCGTGGCGATCACGGCGGCCGTGCTCCGCGCCGGGTACGGGACGAGCGGGGTGGGCTACGCGCTCGCCGCGCTCGTCGCACCGTTCGCGGCGCTGATCGTCTTCGGCGGGGTGATGTCCGACCGGTTCGGCGCCCGGCGGCTGATGATCGTCTCCGATGTGGCCCGGCTGGGCTCCCAGGGGGCGCTCGCGCTGCTGTTCCTGCTGGGCACCCCGCCGTTGTGGCAGATCCTGACACTGCTGGCCCTGATCGGCGCGGGCAGTGCGCTGTTCCAGCCGGGGGTCGCCAGTATCACTCCGCTGATCGCCCGGGACGTGCAGAAGGCCAATGCCACGCTGCGCGTCGCGGAGTCCGTCACCGTGGTCATCGGGCCGTCCGTGGCGGGACTCCTCCTGGTGGTGTCCTCACCGGCGGTGGTCGTCGGCCTCGACGCCCTGACCTACGCGGTGAGCGGCGTCTGTCTGCTCCGGCTCCGCTCGGTCCCGATGGGACCGGTCGGGCGGGCCGGCGTCACGACGTTCCGGGCCGATCTCGTCGAGGGCTGGCGAGAGTTCCGGGCCAGGACCTGGTTGTGGAGCGTCATCGTCGTCTTCATGCTCTGGCAGCTCGCCGGGGCGGGCCCGACCACGACGCTCGGCAACAGTACGCTCGTCACCGACCACGGGGCATCGGTGTTCGGCCTGGTCATGTCGTCCCTCGGGGCGGGGAGCGTGGTGGGCGGGCTGATCGCGATGAGGTTCCGCCCGAGGTATCCGCTCCGGGCCGGCGCCCTCTCCATGATCCTCTGGGCGGCGATGCCGCTCAGTATCGCCCTCGGCCTTCCCGCGCCGCTCGTCGCGGTCTGCTACGGCGTGAGCGGCGTGGGCATGGCGTTCTGGGTCGTCATGTTCCACACGAGCGTGCAGACCCATGTCCCGTACGACGTCCTCGGTCGGGTCCATGCCTACGACGCGGCCGGTTCGCTGGTGATGAAGCCGGTCGGGCAGGCGGTGGCCGGTCCGCTCGCGCTCGTCGCGGGGACCGTGCCGATACTCTACGTATCCGCGGCCACGGCGCTCATCGTGTGCGCTCTGCTGCTGGTGATCCCGGCCGTGCGCGGTCTGAAACGCGCGGAGAGCACGCCCCGGTAGTGGTGGCGCGGGGCCGCCACGGATGATTCCGCCGGTGAGTGGCTCGCGGACGGCGGTCCGGCGCGTCCACCGGCCGGTGCCGGACGAGGCGAGACCGCCGGAGGCTCCTGAGTACGGTCGCGGGGCGCGGGGGCTGGTGGACGGGGATGTGGCATGGGCTACGGCGGGTGGCAGCGGATGGCTCCGGGTGAGTTGCGCGGGGTGGTGGAGCGGGCGTGGCGTGAAGGTCGGCTGGATGCGTTGCTGTCGGATCCGGAGCTGCTGGTCGGCGCGGATCCGGACGTACTGCTTCCGTTGATCGAGTACGCGGGCCATCACGACTCCCGGCCCGATTCCTTCTACGCGGTGGCCTGCAGAGCGCACCGGTATGTCTTCGCCGAATCCGGCCCCGAGGTCCGCCGCTGGCTGCTCGCCGTCCACGCGGCCCGCTTGAAGACGCCGGACCTCGTTCCGCCGCCCGGTCCCTGGCGGGTTCTGTGGGCCGGACCTGTTCAGTGGAATCGACATGTCATGGGTTTGTCGGAGGGCATGACGGGCAGGGCGGTGGCGCTTGCCACCGGCCGGTTGCGGGGCCGCGTCACGGCGGCGGTCGGCTATGAGGGCGGTGCCGTTCGGCTGTGGGACGCGGCCACGGGGACACCCCGTGTCGAGTCCGCCCCTTTGCCGTCCTGGCCCTGGGAGGACGCCGGGAACGCCCTGGCCTTGGGTGAGGTGGACGGCCGGCCGGTCGTCGCGGTGGCTTGCGGCACAGGTGTGTGGCTGTGGGAGCCGGAGTCCGGCCGGTGCGAGCGGCTGGGAGCGATGGGCGGTGTGGCGGCGATCCGGATCGCCGTGGTGAACCGGCGGCCGGTTCTGGTCATGGCGGCGCCGGGGCTACTGCGGGTGTGGGACCTGCGTCGGCGCCGACCCGTGCACGGCATGCGTCTGGTCTGCGATATCGACGGCCGGACCTTGGCGGTGTCTTCTGTGCGGGGGCGGCCCGTCGCGGTCGCGGGAGGCGAACGGGGGGCTGTCCACGTATGGGACCTGCGGTCGGGAACGCCGCTGGGTACGCCGCTTTCCGGCCATGAGGGTCCCGTCACCGGCCTGGCCACCGCGTCGGTGGACGGGCGCCCTGTCGCGTTGTCGGGAGGCCGGGACGGCAGGGTGCGGCTGTGGGGTCTGGCGGAATCCCGCGAGTACGGCCTACCCCTGGTCGGCCACCGGGGCGCGGTGACCGGACTCGCCACCGCGCGGGTGGACGGGCGGGCCGTGATCGTCTCCGGAGGGTGGGACGGGACCGTGCGGCTGTGGGACATGCGGTCCGGGCGGCAGCTGGGAACACCGTTGATGACGGCTTCGGGATCGGTGTGGGGGGTAGCGGCGGTCTCGGTCGCGGGCCGGTCCCTGGCGTTCACCGGCGCCCACGGCCCGGTCGGACTCGGGCTGTGGGACCTGGCCTACCGTGAGCCTCGGCGCCCGGCCCCGGCCCGGCGCGATCCGGTGATCTGCTTGGCGGCGGCGCGGGTGAACGGGGACGCGGTCGTCGTCGGCTTCAACCGCTCCCGGCGGAGCCCCGACTTCGGCTCACGTGCCGCCGCCACGGGCGAGCCCGTTCACGGTTTCGCCGTCGGCCGGCGGCCGGACACCATAGGGGCCGTCGCCACCGGGAGTACGGACGGCCGGGCCGTCGCCGTCACCGGAGACACCGAGGGCGTGGTCAGAGTGTGGGGCACCGCGCCGGACAAGTCTCTTCCCGGCCCGCTGAGGGGTCATGTGGGGCGGGTACGGGCGGTGGCGGTCGGTGAGGTGAACGGCCGTGACATCGCGGCCTCGGCAGGCGACGACGGCACAGTACGCCTCTGGAACCTCCACAACGGCCAACCCTGCGGACCACCCATGACCGGACACACCGGACCCGTAACAACCATCCAAATCCACCGAGCAGACGGACACACGACGATCATCTCCGGCGGTGACGACGGCACCCTCCGCCTCTGGAACCCCGAAACACAGGAGGCACTCGTCCAACCGCTGAGGGGTCATACGGGGCGAGTGCGGGCGGTGGCGGTCGGCGAGGTGAACGGCCGCGAGATCGCGGCCTCGGCAGGCGACGACGGCACAGTACGCCTCTGGAACCTCCACAACGGCCAACCCTGCGGACCACCCATGACCGGACACACCGGACC
>NZ_JBFADP010000068.1:5261-39640 GCF_040641415.1 Streptomyces sp. NPDC020875
CCGTAACAACCATCCAAATCCACCGAGCAGACGGACACACGACGATCATCTCCGGCGGCGAGGACGGCACCCTCCGCCTCTGGAACCCCGAGACCGGTCGGGAGATCGAGGTTCCGGCGGTGCTTCCCTGGCCGATCGACGCTCTCGCCCGGACCGGGGCGGATCAGATCGTCGCGGCGTCCGGATCGGAGGCGGTCGCCCTGGCGATCCGCAACTGAGCCGGTTCGATCGCCGGGAGCCGGACTTCCCGGATCCGCTCGCGCACATGGCTCCTTCGCCCCGCATGGCGGACGGGGCGAGGGCGGCGTCGGCCGGCCGTACCGGTGCCGCCCGGTCCCGTACGGTCCGGGCCGCCGCCGATGCCCTGCCCGGGGGTCGTAGGGTGACGGATCGTGGACGATGACGCGCGTGAGCTGGAACGACTCGCCCGGGAAGAGGTCGAACCCCGGGCACGGCAGGGGGACCCGGCATACGGGCGGGAGCTGGGCGCGCGGCTCGCCGCGGGGCTCGCGGCGGCCCGTGAGCAGGCGCGGACGTACGAGCGCGGCCTCGCCGGGGTGGTCCGGACGCTCGCGCTGACCCCCGGCCGGGAGAGCGTGACGCAGTTGCTCCGGCTGTTCGTCGAGCACGCGCCGTCGGCGGCTTCGGGGCCCGGGGCGCGGCTCGTCGCCTCCTTCCTCGCGGACGCCCAGCGGCCCGAGGATCTGGCCGAACTCGTCTTCGAGCATGCGGGGTCGGACGGGCTGGACGACCTGCGTGGCTGTCTCTTCCACGAACTGCTGCTGCGGGGCGTCGACATGGAGTCCTCGTGGCCGCTGCGGAGCTGGCCCCTGGTGCGGCCGGGTTGGCACGCCCTGTCGTGGCTGCCGCCGGAACTGCGGCTGATCGAGACCGGCGCCGCCTTCCCCGGCTGGACGCCCAGCACGTATACGGGCGCGTCGTGGGACGGCCTGGGTTCCGAGGGCCGGGTGGATCCGCCGACGCCCCGTACCGCAGGTCGTCTCGCCCTGCCGGACCTGGCCACGGTCGACGTGCACGAGGCCATCACCGCGGCGCCCGCCACGGGCGAGTTCGGCGCGTACGGCGCGTGGGTGTTCGCCCTGGACGCCCCGGTCGCCCCGGAACGGGTTCCAACCCTGATACCGGCTCTGCCGATGGCCTGTGTGGAAGACCTCGGTCCCACGGCCCGGTTCGAGATCGCCCGCAGTCCCCTGGACGAGATCTGGAGCCTCCTTTTCACCACCGCTTCTTTCGGGGGCGTCTACGGCGGGGCCGCGTACGGGGCCTTCGGTCGCTGGGCGGCGTGGCGGTCCCTGGCGGGCCTGTCCGGTGCCCCGGGCGATGCGAGTGTGGCGGAGGTGGAGCGCCGCGCGGAGCGGTGCGTCTGGTTCCGGTTCGAGTGCGACGCGCCGTGGTTCCACAACGAGATCCACGACTACGGAATCGTCGCGCTCTCCCCCGATCGGCGCGGGGTCGCCGTCCTGGCGGCGACGGACACGGACTGAGGAGGGAGACCACCGGCGCGGCACGACGCGGGCCGGTGGCTCCTCGGCCCCGGGCGGTGGTGTGCCCGGGGCCGGGTCCGGCGGGTTCCGGGTGGACCGCCTACCGTTCGATCCGGCGGAAGCCGGCCGGGCCGCCGGGCCACCAGGCGCGCTCGTCCAGGCTGCGGACCAGGGCGGGGACCAGCAGGGAGCGGACGACCAGAGTGTCCAGGAGGACACCGAACGCCACGATGAAGGCGATCTGGATCAGGAACGCCAGCGGGATCACCCCCAGCGCGGCGAAGGTCGCCGCCAGCACCACCCCGGCCGAGGTGATCACCCCGCCGGTCGCCACCAGTCCGTGCCGCAGGCCCTCGCGTGTGCCGAGGCGGATCGACTCCTCGCGAACCCGGGACATCAGGAAGATGTTGTAGTCCACGCCGAGCGCGACCAGGAAGACGAATCCGTACAGCGGAACCGAGGCGTCTGTGCCGGTGAAGCCGAACAGGTGGCTGAAGACCAGGTTCGCGACGCCGAGGGTGGCGAAGAAGTTCAGCGCGACCGTCGCCACCAGCAGTAGCGGCATCAGCAGGGAGCGCAGCAGCGCCATGAGGACGGCCAGGATGATCGCCAGGACGACCGGGACGATCAGGGCCCGATCATCGGCCGCCGTCCGCTGGGTGTCGATCCGCTGGGCGGTGACGCCGCCCACCAGCGCGTCGGCGTCGGGCACCGCGTGGACGGCGTCCCGCAGCGCGGCCACGGTCCGTTCGGCCGCCTCGCTGTCGGCGGGGTCGGCCAGGGTGACGTCCAGCCGGACCCGGCCGTCGGCGATCAGAGGCGGGCCGCCCGGGGCACCACCGGCGGTCGTCGGGAGGACGGAGGCGACGCCCGGCACCTCGCGGGCGGCGGCGGTGACCGGCTCCAGGGCGTCGGCGCGGGCGACCACCACGGCGGGGCTGCCGGAGCCGCCCGGGAAGTGCTCGCCGAGGACTGCCTGCGCGGTCACGGAGGGCGCGTCGCCGACGAAGGTCTCGTCCAGGGGCACTCCGCGCGAGGCCAGGTTCGGGGCGAAGGCCGCACAGACGAGGAGCGCCGCCAGGGTGACGGCCCAGACCCGGCGCGGCGCCCGGTCCACCAGGTCGGCGATCCGGCGCCAGATCCGGTGCGACCCCGTCCCCGCCGCCGGTCCGTCCCGGTGGGGACGGGCGGGCCAGTAGGCCGCGCGGCCGAGGAGGACGAGTACCGCGGGGAGGAAGGTGAGGGCCGCCGCGACCGCGCAGACGATGCCGATGGCCCCGACGGGCCCCAGCGCGCGGTTGTTGGTCAGGTCGCTCAGCAGGAGCGCGAGCAGTCCGAGGGCCACGGTGGCCGCGCTGGCCAGCACCGGTCCGGCCGTACGGCGCAGGGCGGCCCGCATCGCCGCCGTACGGTCGTCGCCCCGTTCCAGTTCCTCGCGGAATCTGGCCGTCAGGAGCAGCGCGTAGTCCGTGGCCGCCCCGATCACCAGGATGGAGAGGATCCCCTGGACCTGGCCGTCGACCCGTACGATCCCGCGATCGGCGAGGGCGTACACCACGGCGCAGGCGAGGGCGAGCGCGAAGACGGCGGCCACGATGATCAGCAGGGGCAGCAGGACGCTGCGGTAGACCAGCAGCAGAATGACGAGCACCGTCGCCAGGGCCACGCCCAGCAGCAGACCGTCGATTCCGGCGAAGGCGTTCTTGAGGTCCGCCTGGGCGGCCGCCGGGCCCGCGAGATGGACGGTGGTTCCCGGGGCCTTGCGGGCCTCGGCCCCGATCTCGTCCAGCGCGTCCGCGAGGCCGTCGTCGAGGTCGGTCCGCAGCGGTACGACGGCCCGCAGGGCGCGGCCGTCGTCCGAGGCGAGGGCGGGGGACGGTGTCCCGGCGAGCAGGGGTGAGCCGTCGATTCCGGCCAGGGCGTCGGTGGCGTCCGCGCGCGCCGTCGGCGGCAGCGGGCCGTCCCCGCGGGCGGTCCAGACGACGACGAGCGGCACGGCGTCGCTCTGCCGGAAGTCCTTCTGCATGTCGATGACCCGGGTCGACTCGGCGGTACGGGGCAGGAACGCGGCCTGGTCGTTGGTGGCGACCTCGCCGAGCTTTCCGGCGTACGGGCCGAGCATCCCGCCGACGCCCAGCCAGCCGACGAGGAGGAGCAGCGGGATCAGCAGCCGGGCGGCGCGGGAGGAGCGGTCGGGGTGGGCGGTTCTGGGCATGGAGGACACATCCGCTGTCTCGACGGGGCGACTGACGGGCTGATTATCTTGATGGAATGAGACATTCGGATCGTAGGTCACGCCGGTGACCCCGGTCGCACCCGCCCCGGGCTCCGTCACACCGCCGGGCTCGGGGGCTCCTCCAGGCGGGCCAGCTCCTCACTGAAGGCGGCCAGAAACCGCAGCACCACGTCGAGTTCCTCGTCCTCGAACCGGCCCCGCGCCCGCTCCCCCGCCACCGCCAGCGGCCGGAAGAAGGCCCGCGCGGCCAGCCGGGCCTCGTCCACGTACTCGACTCGGACCACGCGCCGGTCCGTCTCGTCCCGGGTACGGCGGATATGACCGGCGCGCTCCAGCCGGTCGAGACAGGCCGTCACGGCGCCGGACGTCAGCCCCAGCCGCGTCCGCAGCATCCCCGGGGTGACCGGTTGCTCCGCGTCCAGGACGGCGGCGAGCGCGCTCACATCCGTCGCGTGCAGTCCCTGGGCCGTGGCGAAGGCGTCCGTCAGCCGGTTGATCTCACCGTTCACCCGCCGCAGGGAGACGGCCAGCGCTCTCAGCCGCTCCGAGGCCGCCGCGCCACTGTCGTTCTCGCCGTTCACGCCCGTCACGCCCTTCACGCCCTTCACGCCCGGCAGCGTACCGGCCCGCCGCGGGGCCGCGTCGGCTCAGGTGGGGGTCGGCGGGGGCGGCCACCCCCGCGTTGTCGACGAGCGGATCGGTCCCGTCGTACCGGGCCGGGATCAGGGCCGACCGGCTCCTGCCGGGAGAGGTCCGGCACCACCGATTCGGCGGACCGGTCCGCGGCCCGGTGGGGAACGGAGGCCGTGCGGGAGTCCGCGGTGCTCCGTCCGGCCCTTCGGGGGAACGGGGGGTTTGCCTTCCGGGAAGGGGGCGAGACGAGTGACATGACTGCTTCCGAGAACACCAGCAAGAGCACGTCCGGCACCACCGTCCGCGGCGGTTCGCAAACCGCTGCCGGGAACGGCGCGGCCGGTGAGCGAACCACCCACGGCTCCCACTCGCCCCGGAACGGGTCCGGGAACGGCGGTGAGCCCGCGAAGGCCCTCACCGTGCTGCCCGCGCCCCTCGCGGAGAAGACCCTGGCCGCCACCCGGGCGGTCCGCGAGACCCTCGGCGACGGCGGCGGGCTCCGGGCCGCCCTGTCCAGCCGCAAGTCGCTGACCACCGGCGGTACATCGGCGATCTCGGTCGCGGCGGTGACCGGCGCCTACTTCCTGGGGCGGCGCGCGGGGCTGCGCCGACGCGGCCCCCTCTCCCGGCTCACGGGCGGCCGGATCTGACCCGCCGCCCGCACCGGACGGCGGAACGGCCGCGCGGTTCGACCGGGCCCGGCCGCCGGAGGGAATCCCCGGGCGGCCGGGCGCGGGAGGACGGACTGTTCGACTCCGACCGGAGCGCGGCCGTCGTCCACAGGATCCGCATCGGCCGGGCCGGCTCCACCTTCTTCGCCGAGCGATGGAGCCTCGTCGCGGACACCCGGGGTGTCGGCATCGTGACCTCGACGCCCTGGGTGTGCCGTCCGCAGAGCCAGGGGATGTCGACGGCCCCGGGATGTCGCGGAACAGCACCGTCCGCCGGTGCCCACAGCCTAGGGTGGCCAGGGCGTCGAGGAGAGACGGTGAATCTCTGTGACCGGTCGCTTGCCCTTACCCGCGGGCCGCTTCGTCTGGCCCCTGACCCTGGCGACCGTGCTCGTGGCGGGCTGCTCCGGCACCGCGAAGAGCCCCGGAGGGACGCGGGAGCGCAGCGCTTCGCGGAGCGGTGAAGCCGACCGTACGGGCGCCGGAGGCCGCACCGGGACCGGAGCGGCGGCCGGGGCGGCGGAGACTTTCCGGCCCGATGCCGCCCGGCTGCCGGAGACCCGGGCAGCGGCGCGTGATCTCATCTCACGCGTCATCGCCGGACCCGACAGTTTCGGGGCCCCGGTGGTGAGGCGGAGCCCGTACGAGAGCGATCCGGCGACCTGGCCCGTACTGGGCGAGAAGTGCGACTGGCGGCAGCGGAGACCGGCGGACAGCGTGCTGGCCACCCTCACCCGGTCGTTCGAGGTGCCCGCGGAGCGGGGGAAGGGGCCGCTGCGACTCACCGCCGTGGTCACCGTCCACCGCAGCGACCAGGACGCGGCCTGGGAGATGGCGGAGTCGATCGAGGAGTCGATGCGCTGCCCCACCCAGCGATTGCGCGCGGGGGAAACGATCAGTTCCCTGGTCTCCGCCGCGCTCCTGCGCGGCGAGATGGACCAGACGAACTCCGATGACGCCCTCACCGAAACGGGGCGATACCACAGCTCCGAACTCGGCGGACCCCACTACTACTCCTGGCATCAGGGACGGGTCCTGCGGTTCACCTTCGCCGTGTCGGGCAAGGGGGCGAAGGGGCGCACCGATCGCGAGGTCGATCAGCTGACCGTCCAGGCGTACTCCACCATGCTGGTCCGGCTGGGATCCGCCGTCGGGAAGCGGGGTTGAGGCCGCCGATGGACGCACTGCGACCGGGCGACCCGGCGCGGATCGGCGGCTACCGGCTCCTGGGCCGTCTCGGGGCGGGCGGTATGGGGGTGGTCTACCTCGGCCGTACCGACTCCGGGGCGCTCGCCGCGGTCAAGGTGATCCTGCCCGAGTACGCGGGGGACGAGGGCTTCCGGGCCCGCTTCCGCCGTGAGGCCGAGGCCGTCCTCCGGGTGGACAGCCCCTGGGCCGTGCCGGTCACCGGCGCCGGGACCGAGGGCGAACAGCCCTGGCTGGCGACGGAGTTCGTGCCCGGGCCGACGCTCTTCGAGGTGGTCGCAGGCCGGGGGCCGCTGCCGGTGCGCGGTCTTCGCCCAGGCGTACGCCGACCCCGCCGCCCTCCCCACCGGCCGCGCCTTCACGGCCGCCCACCGTCGGCACTTCGGCGTACCACCGGCCACCTGGACCGCCGAGGCGTATGACGCGCTCGGCCTGATCGCCCGCGCGGCCGGGACCACCAGCGCCTCGGAGGAGGTACGCGACGGCATCACCCACCGGCTCGTACGGACGGAGCACCGGGGCATCGTACGCACCCTCGCCTTCCACGCCACGACCCGCGCGGTCCGGTACGACAACGGCATCTTCCTCTACCGGATCGAGAACCGCCGCGCCCGCTTCCTGGGCCCGTACAAGGAGGTGTGAAGCACCGCCGCACGGTGCCGGTCCGGCCCAGGTGACGGTTCGTCACATCATCACGCCGGGCGGAACGCCGTCGCAGTTCCCTGCCGCGTCGCCGATTTCGGCGACCCAGCCTCCGACCCGCGGCTCGGCACGGTAGGTGCCCACGCCCGGCGCCGGACCGGGCGTGGACACGCCCTGATCAACGTCCGGAAGTCGCCAGCCTGCGAGGTTCGATACGTTCCTCCACCGCTTCGGAACCATCGAGTGTGACGATGTAGGCGCCCTTGCCGGGGCGTTCCGTCACCGCCTCCACCAATTCCGTTCCGCGGTACACCAGACCGACGCCGTCGTCGGTGCAGTGAGCGGCGGGTATCGCCCCGGTCGCCACGAGTCGGTGAGTCAGCGGGCGCCTGCCCTCGTCGGAGTCGTAGTGCACCCCGTTGCCGTACGGCAGAAAGCCGAGCGCATTCGTGACCGGGCGCAGTTCGGGGCCGAACGAGTCGGTCGCGCCGCCCTGGAACCAGCAGAGGGAGCCTGCGCTGACTCCGCTCAGTACGACACCGGCCCGCCAGGCGCGGTGCATGATGCGGTCCAGCCCGTGCGCCCTCCACACCGCCAGCAGATTGACCACGGAACCGCCCATGACCCAGACCACGTCGTGGTCGAGCACGGCGCCCTCGATGTCCTCGACATTGGGCATGGGGAACAGGTGCAGAGGCGTCAGATCGAATCCCGCTACCCGCGCGGCCTCGGCCATACGGGCCGTGAAGTGCTCGGCGTCTCCGATGGCGGTGCCGACGTACATGATGCGCGGGCGTCGGCCGTGCACTCCGGAGAGGTCGACCGCGTGATGCACCAGACCATCGAACAGCACCCTGGTCCGTCCCCCGGCTCGATGCCCGCCGGAGGTCGCGAGAATGGTCGGTTCCACTATCGTCATGACCATGACCGTATCGGTCGGCCTCTGACGAACACGGGCCGCTCAGGTTACCGAGCGGCCGCGAGGACGTCGGCGGGCATCCTCGTCGTACCGCTCGGCGCGGGAGCGGTATCCGGAATGGCTGTCCGATGAGCCCGGGGCCCGTAGATCACTCTCCCCTATTGAACTGAAATATACTGATGTGGTGAGTGAGAATCTTCCGCCCTGCCCCGAGTGTTCCAGCGCCTACACCTACGAAATGGGTGCGCTCCTGGTGTGTCCCGAGTGCGGCCACGAGTGGTCGCCGGCCGCCGGGGGCGGCGGCTCCGAGGGCGAGGACGGTGCGGGGCGGACGGTTCGTGACGCGGTGGGCAATGTCCTCGCCGACGGCGATACCGTCACCGTGGTCAAGACCTTGAAGGTCAAGGGCAGCCCGACCGGGATCAAGGCGGGGACGAAGGTCCGCAACATCCGGCTCGTCGACGGCACCGACGGCCACGACATCGACTGCAAGGTCGACGGTTTCGGCGCGATGCAGCTCAAGTCCAGCGTAGTCAAGAAAGCCTGACCAGCCCCGAGACCTCTCCGGCCCACCGAACCGCTCTCCCCCGTAACTCCGTCGCCGGGCGGCAAGGCGGCGTGGCGCGCGCATCGGCCTCGCCGCCCGCCCCCGCCCGTGAGCAAGCTCCGGGCCATTCCCGCGGCGCCTCGCCCCGTGGGCACATTTCGCGCCGTTTCCGTGCCGCGGCGGTCGTCCGCCGCCGGAACGAGCCTGATCGGAAGCAGCCGCAGATACCCGGGCGTACGGCGCTCTCGCCCCGTACCGCCCCCGGTCCGGCGCCTTCGTAGATCGAATTTCGGGACGGGCAACTCCCTTTCGGCCAAGGCCCGTTACTCTGTGCGCAGTTTCACGGTCCGTCCCTCCGGGCCTTCGCACGGCACCACCCCCCATTTCCCGGTACCCGCCGTCCGGCCGACCGCTGCCCGCGGGCCGCCGACCGGCGGGTTCCGGCCATCAGCTAGCCGGAGGCACCCCATGCGCCTAAGACGACTGATCACTCCCGCGATAGCCCTGGGACTCACCGCGGCGCTCTTCCCCGCCGCTCCCGGCGCCGCCGCCACCGCGTCCCCCGCCGCCCCCACCGGCCGGACGCTCACCTGGGGCACCTGCGGCCCCGACCTCCCCCCGAACGTGGAGTGTTCCGTACTCCCCGTCCCGGTGGACTACCGCGACCCGGGCAGCCGGACCATCGGGATGGCCGTCTCCCGGATCAAGGCGGCCGACCCCGCCAAGCGCCGCGGTGTGCTGCTGTTCAACCCCGGCGGGCCGGGCGGGCCCGGACTGTTCTACCCGCTGTGGATGGCCGAGACCCTGCCCCGGTCGGTGACGGACCAGTACGACCTGATCGGCTTCGATCCGCGTGGTGTGGGCGCCAGCAGTCCTCTGGCCTGCGGGACCACCACCCGCGACGAGCGGCTCACCTTCCGCCCCTACCGGGACGCCACCTTCGCCAAGGACGTCGCCTGGGCTCGCGACCTCGCCGCCAAGTGCCGGGCCATCACACCCGACATCGCGCACTTCACCACCCGTAACACCGCCCGTGACATGGACCGGCTCCGGGCCGCCCTCGGCGAACGGCGGATCTCCTACTTCGGTCTCTCCTACGGCACCTATCTGGGCGCCGTCTACACACAGATGTTCCCGGAGCGCGCCGACCGCTTCGTCCTCGACAGCGCCGTCGACCCGAAGCGGGTGTGGCGGGGCATGGTGCAGAACTGGGCCTCGGAGGCGGAGCCCGCGTTCCGCCGGTGGGCGCGGTGGACCGCCGAGCGCTCCTCGACGTACGGGGTCGGCGACACCCCCGCCGAGGTGACCCGGCTCTTCTGGGAGCTGGTCGAACGCGCCGACCGCACCCCCATCGACCTGGGCGGCCACCCGTACACCGGGGCCGAGATCCGCGACTGGATGCGCTGGGACATGTACCGTCCGGCGCTCGGCGCCGCGTTCCTGGTGAAGTTGCGGGACGCCGCCGCCGGTCTGCCCGTCGAGCCCCAGCCGCCGTACGTCCCCACCGACAATGACCTCGCCGCGTATACCGCCGTGACCTGCGGTGACGTCCGCTGGCCGACGAATCCGGCCCGCTACCGGGCCGACAGCCGCCGCGACAGCGCCCGCTACCCGTTCTTCGGCGACTCGGTCTCCAACATCGTGCCCTGCGCCTTCTGGGAGCGGCCCGTCGAGCCCGTGACCCGGGTCGACAACAAGGTGCCGACGCTGATCGTCCAGAACGAGTGGGACTCGCAGACCCCGCCCGTCGCCGCCCGGGGACTGCACCGGGCCCTGAAGGGCTCCCGGCTGGTGTACGTCGAGGAGGGCGAGGGGCACGGTGTGTACGGCCGTGGAACCAGCGGTTGCGCCGATTCTCTCACCACCCGCTATCTCGCCACCGGCGAACTACCGGCCGCCGACGTGACCTGCGCCCCGGAGCCGGCTCCGGCGGCCACCGCCCGGGGCACGGCACCCGACACCGCGCCCGCGCCGCGGCCCGGCCCGCGCGCCCCGTTCGGCGGGCGCTGACCGGTTCGGCAGCGGCAACGGCCCACGGGCCACCGCGACCGGTACGTACTGGTCGCGGTGGCCCGTGGTCAGGGCACGGTTCGGGAGTGCGGCGCTCCAGGGGGCCGATCGGCGGCGGACGGGTCCTCCCGGGTCAGACGGTGAACTCGTCCGTGATCAGCGTCCCGTCGAAGTCCGTGATCACGGTGACGTAGCCGTAGTGCACATCGGTCGCGGGAAAACTGGTGAGCCTCCAGGGCGCGTCGACCACTCCGGGGCCGCACGGCAGGTGACCGTAGCCGTTCGGCATGGCCACGGGCATCATCTGGAGCGCGCTGAAGCTGACCGGCACGGTGGTACCGGCCGGCGCGGTACAGGTGTAGATCCCGAAGACGGTGAGGGTGCCGAAGATCGAGGGGTGGACCGGAGGGTCGACATCCGCCCCCTGCACATCCAGGGACTTGACCGTCTGCGGCTGGGCGGCGGCACCGGGGGCGGTGACGCCCAGCACGGCCAGGGCGGCGGCGGCGAGCGCCGCCGCGCGGCGGGATCTTGAGGTCAGGCTCATGACATTCCCCTGATCGGTGCGGGCCTGTTCGGCCGTACGGTTGAGGAAGTCCAGAACTACCGGCGCCCGGCGGCGGCCGACAGTCGCACGGTACGGCGCGCGGGGGCAGAGCCCCACACGGAGGGCGCCGGTCACGGAATCGCCGAACGCCACCCCGGAGCAGGCGCCGTCGAATCACGGACTCGGCAGGCGCTCGTGCGGGGTGCTCCCTACGCCGGTACGGGCGGGCCGGCCTGCGAGCCGGGGGGAGGCGGGTCCTCCGGTGACGGCGTCGGCGCGCCGGGTCCGGGGGCGTCCTCGGTGCCGTCGGCCGTGGTCTGCCAGCGGCGGCGGGCGGATCGCAGGACGTCGTCGCCGAGTTGTTCGAGGAGTCGGCCGGTGACCGCGAGCCTGGCCCCGGCGGGGGTGTCGGTCCCGAAGGTGTCCGCGCCGCGCAGTGCCGTTCCGGCGAGGCGGCGCCCCGCGCGGACGACCACCACCACCGACCGGAAGCCCGCGTCGTCGTCGAGGTAGTACCGGTGCCTTCTGCTCCGGCCGTCGTAGCCCCGGCGGATCAGGGCGCATTTGTTGAGGAAGCCGACCGCCTGCGAGACGGTCGCGGCGCTGACCTGGAGTCGTTGCGCCAGCTCACCGGCCGTACAGCTGCCGGTTTCGGAGGCGTAGAGCCAGGCCAGTACACCTGCCGCGGTACGGGGCAGGCCGGTCTCGACCAGGGCCGCGCTGAACTCGGTCACGAACGCCGCCGCGGCCCGGGGGTCGGGGTCGCCGCCGTACCGTTCGGGCGTCGACGGTGCCGGGCGTGGTCTGCGCCGGGCGCGGCGGGCCGTCGCGTACTGGGCCAGTTCCGGGTGGTAGCGGCCCGGTCCGCCGTTGCGGGCGACCTCGCGCAGCACCGTCGAGGTGGGGCGGCCGAGGCCGCGGGCGATCGCGGTGAGATCCAGGCCCCGGGTCAGTCCGTCGGCGATGCTCCGCCGCTCCGCTCTGGTCAGCCTGCGTCCCGGCATGCGGCCGTCTCCCTCGGTGCGGTCGTCGAGCGGTCAGTATCCGTGCGGGAGGCGGCCGTTGCAACGCACTGACTGTCATATGCATTAACGGGCAGGGTCATTGCAATCGCCGAATCCCGTTCGACCAGCGGAAACCGGGGAATTCCGGGGAAAGTGCCGTTGACCGTCGCTCAGGAATCTCCTTAACGTCCGGAGCAGGTGATCGTTCACGAAACCGAGAGGTGACACCATGGAGAAAATCGCCGTCGACCTCCCCACCGAACGCCCTCGGGGCTGTCCCTTCGATCCGCCCTCCGAGCTGACCCGGCTCGGTACGGAGGCGCCGATCGCCCGATTAACCTTCCCGGACGGACACGAGGGCTGGCTCGCCACCGGTCACGCCACCGCGCGCCGGGTACTCGCCGACCCCCGGTTCAGCGCGCGGATCGAACTCTTCCACTCGCCGTTCCCGGGCCCGCAGCCGATGGAGCCGCCCGCCAAGCCCGGTGTCTTCATCAGCATGGACGCACCGGAGCACACCCGTTACCGGAAGCTGCTGACGGGCCGGTTCACGGTCCGCCGGATGCGGCAGCTCACCGAGCGGATCGAGCGGTTGACCGCCGAACACCTCGACGCCATGGAGCGGCGCGGCGGCCCGGCCGATCTGGTGACGGCCTTCGCCCAGCCGATTCCCGCGATGGTGATCTGCGAATTGCTCGGGGTCCCGTACGAGGAGCGGGAGAGTTTCCAGGCCGATGTGGCGAAACTCTTCGCGGACAGCGCTTCACAGGAGGAGCAGTACGAGGCGTGGGACGCGGTGAACGACTATGTGCGCCGGCTGGTCACGGCCAAGCGCGCCGCGCCGACCGACGATGTGCTGAGCGAGTTGACGGCCGGCGATCTGACCGATGAGGAGATCACCGGAATCGGCGCGCTGCTGCTCGCGGCGGGGCTCGACACCACGGCCAATATGATCGCGCTGGGCGCCTTCGCCCTGCTGCGGCATCCGGACCAGTGGGCGGCGCTGTGCGCGGAGCCCGGGCTGGCGGATTCGGCGGTCGAGGAGCTGATGCGCTATCTCACCGTCGTACCCCACCTGTCGCGGGTGGCGATGGAGGATGTCGAACTCGACGGCGAGCTGGTGCGCGCCGGTTCGACCGTGGTGCTGGCGGCGTCCGCCGCCAATCGTGATCCGGCACGGTTCACCGATCCGCACACCCTGGATCTGCGGCGGAGCTCCGTCGGCCATGTCGGGTTCGGCCACGGAGTCCATCAGTGCCTCGGTCAGCAACTGGCCCGGGTGGAGATGCGGGTCGCGTTTCCCGCCCTGGCGGCCCGGTTCCCGGGGCTGCGGCTCGCGGTCCCGGCCGACGAGGTGCCGCTCCGCGATCCGTCGTCGGCCGCCACGATCATCTACGGCGTGACGGCGCTCCCGGTCACCTGGTAGCCGACCGCTGGTGTCCGGTACGGCCGCGCCGGGGCCGGTGCGGCCGGAGAAGGGAGAATGCCATGAAGATCACGGCCGACCGCGAGGTCTGTGTCGGGGCCGGGATGTGTGTACTGACCGCGCCGGACGTCTTCGCCCAGGACGACGCGGAGGGGCTGGTCCGGCTACTGGTCGCCGACCCCGGAGGGCCGGCGGCCGAGGCGGCCGTACGGGCTGTGCGGTCCTGCCCCTCGGGGGCGATCCGGGAGGAGTGAGTCGCGCGCCGCCGACGGCGACATGCCGACGGGGCGGCTGTCCGCCGGAGGCGGTGTGGAGCCGTGGGAAGCGTGTCCGGGCCGGGGATCCGTCGTGGACGGGCGGGTTCCCGGCCCCGGGGCCTTCGGTGACGCCTCGTCAGTCGGGAGGACCGGCGGCCTCTCGGAGGGGGTCGGCCGGGCCCGTGCGACGGCCGCTCCTTCCGGGGTTACCCCGGTTCGGGGGCGGTCGTGCCTCCGGCGCGGCCGGTCCGGTCGGAGGGGCGTACGGCGGGCGGCGGCTCGGGTCCGCCGAGGGGCGGCCGGGCCGAGCGGGACGTAGGGGTCGCCGGGGCGGTGCCCTCCGGTTGCCGGAGACCGGGACGGAGTCGTCACCGGGTGATGGGGACAACTCGCGGGCGGCTCGGCGATCATCGGGTATGGCCATCAGCTCAGGCGCTTCCCGCCGATCCTTTGTGACCGCCCTTGGTGCGGGAACGATCCTGCCGTTAGTCGGACCGTCGCCGGGCGCCGTCGCCGCGCCCCGGCCGACGGCGGCCGGTGGCACCGCCGCGTTACCGCCGCCGGAGGTGACGGCCGGTGCCTCCCGGACCTCGGTGGCGGTCGCCGCGTACGATCCCGCCCGCTACACCCGGGCCGCCTCGGGGGCGCTGACCGTCTCGGACCTGGGCGGAACACCCGCCCGGACCGGGGTCGTTCACGAGGGGGAGCAGCTCGCCGTCCTGACCCGGGGCTGCCGTACCGTCGTCCTGACCGGGCCCGAGCGGACCTTCCGGGAGGACAAGCGCCCCCTCGACGACACCTTCCCGCGGGCGATCGCCCAGGGCGGCTGGGGTCTCTCGCCCGGCGGGGGCGGCTGGGACACCGCCAACGGGGAGCCGTCCGACTACTCCGTCGTCCAGGGCGCCGGGATCGTGTCGATCGTCCGGCAGCGCCCCGGCAGCCGCCATCTCACCCTCAAGGACGACCGGGTGGCCGATCTCGACGCCGTGATCACAGGGTCGTTCGGTGCCGGTCCGGCGGACGCGCCGCGCTCCCTGGCCCTCACCTTCGGATTCCAGACCGTCAGCCGGCACTGCCGGGCCCGGCTCGCGTTCACCGCAGCCGGGGCGGTGACGCTCCGGCTGGAGAAGGCCGTCAGCGCCACGTCGGTGGTCTCCCTGGCGACCGCTTTCCCCGTCTCCGACAGCGCTCCGGCGGACTCCTCCTGGTCCGTGCGGGTGGAGCGGACCGGGACCACGATCCGGGCCCGCGCCTGGCGGGCGGATCTGCCGGAGCCCGTCCTCTGGCAGGTGGTCGCGGAGAACGAGCCGCTCGTCGTGGGACGGATCGGGGTACGGGCCGACGCCGACAGCACGACCACCGACACCGAACTGCGGATCAGCCGGGTCCGGATCCTCGCCGCGACCTGGGACACCCCGGTGACCGTCAGCCACCGCTCCTGGGTGCGGGTGCTGCCCCAGCCCTTCGACGGCACCTGGAGCGCCGGGGTGGAGGAGCGGGTCCGGGGCTGGCTGGGCTCCACCGCGCCCGACGCCCTCGGCTACGGCTGGCACTTCCTGCCGGGCGCGCCCCGGGTCGCGTCGTACCGTACCGGGCCCCCGGAACTGGGGGCGCCGGTGCTCGGCACATCGGAGTACGGACCGCCCCAGCCGGGCGGCGCCCGGGACGAGGGTGCCGACTTCCACGAGTACATGGGGGTCGACTGGACGTTCGGCCGGGTTCCGTCGGGGACGCTCACGAAGACCGCCGATCCCCGGTTCGCCGGGGCGCTGGACTGCTCCGGCTACATCCGGATGGTGTTCGGCTACCACCTGGGCGTACCGCTGGCGCACGAGAGCGACCACACCTCGCCCGGTCTGCTGCCGCGCCGGTCCGCGGATATGGCGGTCCGGGCGCCGGGTGCCGTGATCGCGCAGTCGGCGGCCGCTCCCCCGGCGCTGACCGGGCTCCAGCCCGGCGATCTGGTCTTCTTCGACGCCGAGACCGATACCGGGGATGTGATCGATCACGTGGGGATGGCCCTGGGGACGGACACCGCGGGCGTCCCGAGGTTCCTCTCCAGCCGTAAGACACCGAACGGGCCGACCGCGGCGGACCTCGGCGGGGCGTCGGCGCTCACCGGTACGGGGACGTACGCCACGACCCTGCGGACGGTACGCCGCCTCTGAGCGCGCCCCGGCGCCCCGGTCCGCTCGTCCGGCGGCCGTTCGCCGGGCCCGGTGGGACCGCCGGGCGGTCACCGCCGGACGCCCCGGGGACAACCCAGAGTCCAAAGATCTCCAACCGTCTTTCCGGGGTTCGGCGATCGGTGGCCCCGGGGCGGACGGGGCGGGTGCGCACCGTCGATTCTTCCGGTCATGCACGAATGACCGAACGGAGATGTCATGTACGAACACTCGGCCGACCGCGACGGGCCGGCCGGAAGGGGGCGGGGCGCCGTGCGGACGTCGGCGGAGGCGGCCCGGATCGTGGGCTGGCTCGCCGCCAGGGACGAGGCGGAGCGGGGACTGCGGGAGGCGGTGGGACGGCCGCCGAGCCAGCGGGACGACACCGTGGACCGGATGGCGGAGGCGTTGCGGGCGGCGGCCCTGGGGCTGGCGGAGCCCGCGGTGGCGCTGGCGGCTGGGGTGCCGGAGCGGCTGCTGCGGAGATGGCGGGAGCAGGATCCGGCGTTCGGCGCGGCGATGCGGGCGGCGGAGGAACTGGCCGCCGGGCACGGGGTGGCGGCCGGGGGCGAGCCGACGGCGGCGATGCTGCGGGTGGTGCTCGACGGGGTGCTGAGGGGTCTGCCCTGTACGACGGCGGCGCGGGTGGCGGGATTCTCGGTGCGGCGGTTCAACCGGCTGCGGCGGACCGGGCCGGGGGCGAAGCTGCTGGCGGCGGCGCTGCGGCAGCGGGCCGGGACGGTCGGGGGCCGCGGCTATCGGCTGGTGCGGCTGGACGATCCCCTGTTCTCCCCGGAGCTCTCCGCCGACGACGACAGGCCAACTTAGGTTAGCTTTACCTAAGTAGCCATTGAGCGGCGACCGGCCGCTCCGCCCGAGGGAGACCTCCGGTCATGAATCTTCCCCCCGCCACGCCCTATCCGATGCCCGCGGCCTCCGCGCTGCCCGGCTCCGCCCACGACTGGGCCCTCGAACCCGAACGGGCCGCACTGCTGATCCTCGGCATGCAGCCCCGCTTCCTCAGCGCCTTCCCCGCGGCCGCCGAACCGGGCGCCCGACTGCTCGCCCATACCGAGGCACTGCGCGGCGCCGCCCGGGCCCGGGGTGTCCCCGTGGTGTTCGGATACGCCCCCGGCACGAGCCCCGGACCCGGTGACGGCGCGCCGATACCCCGCCGGGGCGACCATGTCATCACCTACGTACGGGAGAACGCCTTCCTCCGCAGCCATCTGGGCCGGGTGCTCGCCGCGGGCGACCGCGACCAGCTGGTGATCTGCGGACTGTTCGCGGCGGGCGGGGTGCTCCTCACCGCCGCCGACGCCCGGATGCGCGGGATGCGGCCGTTCGTCGCGGCGGACGCCGTGGCCGACACCGATCCCGACGACCACGCGCTCGCCCTGCGCTGGACCGCCTCCCGCTGGGGCGTCGTCCGCACCACCCGCCGTCTCGTCGAGGAAATGGAGAACCCATGACCGATCTGACCGATCCGCGGCATCCGCGGCCGAGGACCGTGATCGAAGCCCTGCCCTGGCTGGAACGCCATCGGGAGCAGATCGTCGTGGTCAAGTTCGGCGGCCACGCCATGGTCGACGAGGGGCTCAAGCGGGCCTTCGCCGCCGATGTCGTCTCCATGCGCTACGCCGGACTGAGACCGGTCGTGGTGCACGGCGGCGGACCCCAGATCAGCGCGCTGCTGCGGCGGCTGGACCTGGAGGTGACCTTCGCGGCCGGACTGCGGGTGACCACCCCCGAGGTGATGGAGGTGGCCCGGATGGTGCTGGCCGGACAGGTGCAGCGGGAGCTGGTCGGGCTGATCAACGAGCACGGCCCGTTCGCGGTCGGGATGACCGGCGAGGACGCCAGGACGATGACGGCGGTACGGCGCCCGGCGCTGGTCGACGGGCGGGCCGTGGACATCGGGCAGGTCGGCGAGGTCGTCACGGTCGACCCGGACACGGTACGGGGGCTGCTGGACCGGGGCCGTATCCCGGTGGTCTCACCGATCGCGGCCGGGGCCGAACCGGGCGACACCGGGGTCTACAACGTCAACGCCGATCTGGCCGCCGCCGCGCTGGCCGCGGCGCTCGGCGCGGAGAAACTGGTCGTCCTCACGGACGTCGCCGGTCTCGTACCGGACTGGCCGCACGGCACCGAGGTGGTGCCCCGGCTGACGACCGGCGAACTGGCGGCGCTGCTGCCGACGCTGGACGGCGGGATGGCGCCCAAGATGGAGGGGTGCCTGCGGGCGGTCCGGGGCGGGGTCGGGACGGCGCACGTCCTGGACGGGCGGGTACCGCACTCCCTGCTGCTGGAGGTGTTCTCGGACGAACCGCCGGGAACCCGGATCGTGCCGGGACCGGAACCGGTGACCGCGGGACCGGCTCCGGCCCGTCCAAGCCCGGGACCGAACGCGTCCAACACATCGTTCTGAAAACCGGCCGCCCGGAGGATCCCCCGCGGTCCTCCGGGCGGTCTCGCGCCGGGGGCGGCCGGCACCCGGGACCGTCGCCCGGTCCTCGGCCGCCGCGCCCCGGCGATCCCCGCGGCGCCTGGTTCCGGCCGCTCAGGGGCGGTCGGCGCCGGGGCGTACGGGGCCTCGCCGACGCCGCCGCGATATGCCTCCGCCCTCCCCGATCCTCCCTCTGATCAGGTGCGTTGGCGCACAGTTGGGCCTTCGATTCCGCAGCTGAGCGCACTTGACACTCCCTGAACGATCGGTGATGTTAGGCCAGCCTTACCTAAGTAGCCGGGTGAGTCCGAGGAAGGATGGGCATGTCCGCACCACACGCGCACGCCGGGTCCGGGGAGCCGTCTCCAGGAGTTCTGGATCTGGTGGGCATCGGCTTCGGCCCCGCCAACCTGGCCCTGGCGATAGCCGTCGCCGAGCACAACGCCGCGAGCGCCGCCCACGACGGGCTGAGATCGGCGTTCATCGAGCGGCAGGATCGTTTCAGCTGGCATCCCGGCATGTTGCTGGAGGGCGCCACCATGCAGGTGTCGTTCCTCAAGGACCTGGTCACCCAGCGGAATCCGAGCAGCCCTTACAGCTTTCTGCACTATCTGCGGGAGCACGGGCGGCTGGCCGACTTCATCAACCAGAAGACGTTCTTCCCGACCCGGGTCGAATTCCACGACTACCTCCGCTGGTGTGCCGAGGACTTCACGGCCCAGACCGTGTACGGCACCGAGGTCACCGGGATCCGGCCCGTACCGGACACCCCGGGCGACGGCCCGGTGGACGTCCTGGAGGTGGCCTGCGGCCCGGCCCGGGAGCCCGGCCGGGACCGGGACCGGCCGCTGCGGACCCGCAATGTGATGCTGGGGACCGGGCTGCGGCCCCGGCTGCCGGAGGGGGTCCGGGCCGGGCCGCGGATCTGGCACAACTCGGAGCTGCTGCACCGCACCCGGGCCCTGACCGGCCCCCTGAGGCACCGGCGGTTCGCCGTGGTGGGGGCGGGCCAGTCGGCGGCCGAGGTCGCCGACCATCTGCACCGCGCCTTCCCCGGCGCCCAGGTGTGCGCCGTCTTCACCCGGTACGGGTACAGCCCGGCGGACGACAGCCCGTTCGCCAACCGGATCTTCGACCCGGAGGCCGTGGACGCCTTCTTCGGCGCCCCGGAGGAGGTCAAGCGGGGGCTGCTCGACTACCACGGGAACACCAACTACTCGGTGGTCGACGGCGAGCTGATCGAGCAGCTGTACCGGACGGTCTACCAGGAGAAGGTGACCGGCACCGAGCGGCTGCGGATCCTCAACGCCAGTGAGCTGACCGGGGTCGCCGAGCAGCCGGACGGGGTCCGGGCCACGGTCCGCTCCCTGCTGACCGGCGCCACGGAGCCCCTGCTCTGCGACGCCGTGGTGTACGCCACCGGTTACCGGGCCGCCGATCCCCGGGAGTTGCTCGGCGCGCTGGGCGACGAGTGCCTGACGGACGGTCAGGGGCGGTTGCGGATCGGCCGGGACCACCGGATCGCCACCACGTCCCGGGTCCGGGCCGGGATCTACGTCCAGGGCGCCGCCACCGAGCACAGCCACGGCATCACCTCGTCGCTGCTGTCCACCCTGGCGGTACGGTCCGGCGAGATCCGTGACTCCCTGCTGCTGCACGGCGCGGAGCGGGCCGTACGGGCCGACCGCGCACCGGACGGTCCGCCGCCCGAGCCCGCCGCCGTCCTTCCCGCCGGTCATCGGAGCTGAGCCGTGACCACCACCTTCCCTCCCGGCGCCCCCTCCCCCACGGCCGTCCCCCCGGCCCCGGCCGCCGCCCCCGGCGAGTCCGGTCCCGGGATCCCGCTGACGGCCGCGCAGGCCGAGTTCCTGGCCGCGCAGACCGCGGCGCCCGATTACGCGGGGCACAACGTCGGCCAGTACGTGGAGCTGATGGGCCCGGTCGACACGGAGGCGCTGCGCGACGCCGTCGCCGACGCCCTCGACGAGGCCCCCTGGCTGCGGTTCCGGCTCACCCGGGGGCACGACGGGCCCCGGCAGACCCCGGTACCCGCCACGGGCGGGCCCCGGCGGCCCGCCGTACTCGACACCTCCGGCGCCGCCGATCCGGTGGCGGCCGCCCTGCGGCTGGTCCGGGGGCAGCTGGCCTGTCCGCCGAGGCTGGATCTGCTGGCCGCGCCGCCGGGCCCGGACGGGGTCCCCGATCTGGCCGGGAGCGTCCTGGTCACGGTCGGCCGGGACCATCATCTGCTGGTGCAGTTCTGCCATCAGCTGGCGGTCGACGGACACGGTCTGGCCCTGCTCAACCACCGGGTCGCCGAGCTGTATTCGGCCGCCGTGCGCGGCCGGGCCGCCGGTCCCTCGCCGTTCGCGCCGGTGACGGCGCTGGTCGAGGCCGAGAGCGCGTACGCGGACTCCGCCGAGCGCCGGGCCGATCTGGCCGCCTGGACCGGGCGGCTGGCGGGGGCCGCCCGCCCGGGCCCGCTGCGCGGCCGGGGCGCGCCGCCCGCCGACACCGCCGTCCGCCGTACCGTGGTCCTGCCGTCGGCGGCGACCGCGGCCGTCGAGGGCGCGGCCCGGGGCGCGGGCGTGACCTGGGGCGAGGCCGTGCTGGCGGCCACCGCCGCGTTCACCGCGGCCCGGACGGGGGCGCCGGAGGCGCTGCTCGCCGTCTACGCGGCGGCGCGGACCGCGCCCGGCACCCTGCGGGTGCCATCGGCGGCGGTGAACATCCTGCCGGTACGGATCGCCGCCGGGCCCGCCGACACCTTCCGGGATCTGCTGGCCCGGGCGGCGGCCGAGACCGCGTTCCTCCGCCGCCACCAGCGGGTGCGGGGGTCCGAGGTGGCGCGGGCGCTCTGGCCGGAGCACCGGGGGCACCGGGTGCCCGGAACCCTGGTCAATCTGCGGCCCTTCGAGACCGAACTGGACTTCGCGGGGGTCCCCGGCCGGGTGGTGAGCCTGGCGTCGGGCCCGGTGGACGAGTTGGCGATCAGCGCGTCCCGTACCCCGGAGGGGCTGCTGCGGCTCGATCTGGACGCCAATCCGGCGCTGTACCGGCCGGACGAACTGGCGGCGGAGGCCACCGGTTTCGCGGCCCTGCTGAGCGACTGGGCGGCCCGGCCCGAGGAGCCCGCCGCGCGGATGACCGGTGTCCTGGCGGGCGGTCCGGCCGGGGGCGGGGTACGGGCCGCGGCGGAACCGGCCCGTACGCCGCCCGCGCCCGCCGGGGACCGCGAGCGGGGGCCGGTGACCCTGCTGCCCGCCGCGTACCGGCTGCGGGCGGCCCCCGGCCCCGCCGAACGGGCCCATGAGCACATCCTGCTGCGGGTTCCGGCCGGGCTGCGGGCGGCGCCGCTGCGGCGCGCCGTCGGCACCCTGGCCCGGCGTCATCCGGCGCTCCGGCTGGCGCTGCACCGCGCGCACGAGGTGTGGAGCCAGGAGGTGCTGGCGCCGTCGGCGGCGCCCGCCGTGACCGATCCCGGCACGTTGCGCCGGTATCCGGTGGCGGATCTGGATCCGGCCGGGCGGGACGCGCTGACGGCCCGGGCGGCCCGGGCCGCCGGGGAGTCTCTGGATCCGGCCGGGGCGCGGGTGTTCCGGGCGGTCTGGTTCGACGCGGGACCGGCCGAGCCGGGGCGGCTGCTGCTGGTGGCGCACGCCCTCTCGGTGGACGACGCCTCGTGGCAGCTGATCGCGGACGAACTGCCGGTGCTGTACGACTGGTTCGCCGGTTCGGGGGCCCGTCCGGGCGCCCTCGGCGAGCCGGGCGGTCTGACCGGCTGGGCGGCGGAGCTGGCGACCCGGGCGCAGTCGCCCGAGCGGGTCCTGGAGTTGCCGTACTGGACGGCGCAGGCGTCCGGGCCCGCGCCCCGGGCCTGGCCCGCGGTGGCGGGCGGACACCGGCTGAGCACGGTCGTCGAGGTGCCGGGGCCCGCCGGGCCGCCGGGACCGCATCCGGTCGACGTGGCGCTGCTGGGCGCGCTGGCCCGGACCGCCGCGGGCCGGGCCCGGCTGCACGACGGCGCCCGGCTGGCGGTGGAGCTGGAGCTGCCGCGCCCGGCGGCGGCCCCGCGGACGGCCGGACGGCTCTCCACGGTGCACGGCGTACGGCTGCCGCTGGATCCGGCGGGTCCCGAGCCGGTACGGCGGCTGCTGGCGGAGGCGCCCGACGGGGGCCGGGGCCAGGAGCAGTTGCGTCATCTCAATCCGCAGACCTCCGTACGGCCCCAGGGTCCGGCCGGGCGTGGTGTCGCCTATCGGCGGCGGCACGCGCTGACCGGTCCGAAGTCCGCTGCCGGCTGGGGTCCCGCCCCCGCCGGGGAGTGGCCGGGCGCCGCCGCCGGAGGCGGTGAACCGCCGCTGGCCGGGCCGGTGGAGCTGACCGTCACGGTGGCCGCCGCGCCCGGCGGCGGCTGCCGGGCGACCGTGGACTGGCGCTGGTCGGCGGCCCTGTTCGACGCCGCCGAGGCGGACGGGCTGACGCGGGCCACGACGGCTCTCGCGGCCCGGTTCGCCGCGTCGGGCTGACCGCTCCGGCCCGGGCCCGCCTCGCCTCCGGGGGCGTTGTCACCGGGGGCGTCCGGGCCGGGGCGGGGGCCGGTGGGCCCCGGGGCCGTACGCCCGGCGCCGGGCGCGGCCCGTGAACGGCGTACGGCGACCGCCGCGACGCCGTGGAAACACCACGGGGGCACCGCTCCCCCGACGACACAGACCCATCACACCGCACGACCGGCGCAGATCGCCGGAGCGACCGAAAGACCGAGGAGATTCCGATGGCCACCAACCCCTTCGAGGACGACGAGGCCGGCTACTTCGTACTCGTCAACGACGAGAACCAGCACTCGCTCTGGCCCGCCTTCGCCGCGGTGCCGGACGGCTGGCGGATCGTCCACGGCGAGGACACCCGGCAGGGCTGTGCCGCCTATACCGAGGAGCACTGGACGGATCTCCGCCCCGCCGGCCTGGTGGCCGCCGAGGCGGAGCGCTGACCGCCGCCGGGTGTCACAGCCTCAGTTCGTAGACGCGTGAACCCCGGGCCGGGTCCAGGGCCGCCGCCCACGCGGCGGGGGCCCGTTCCGGCGCCACGGGGGCGAACCCGTTCCGGAGGAAGAGCCGGGCCGGGCCCGTGGTCGCCGTGAACAGCCGGACCGCACCGCCGTGCCGGGCCCGGTCCAGCGCGGCCCGCAGCAGGGCCGAACCGATTCCCCGGCCCTGACTTCCGTGCGCCACGCAGAAGTTGTGCAGCACGGCCCCGTCCCTTCCCTCGTCCCGTACGGCCACGCAGCCGGCCGGGCTTTCGCCGGGGGCGCCCTCCGCGAGGAGGAACTCCCCTATGCGCGTGCGGTAGTGGGCGAGGGGGCGGGGGCGCAGCTCTCCGGAGGCGACAAAGGTCCGGGAGAGCGCGAAGAGGGCCTGTACGTCTCCCTGGCGGGCCGGTCTGACCGGCCCCGCGGGGAGCTCGACGACTGAGATCACAAAGATTAGGTTAGCCTTACCTAAGTGACTGGTGAGGTCGGCCTTCCCCGATTCATCAGAGGAAGTAATCGCTGACATGACCGCATCCGCCGCCGCTCCCCTGCCCGCCGGGCCGTTCGCCCTCGACCGACTGCTGCAGGACGTCACGGACGTGCTCTGCGCCGAACCGGGCGAGATCGACCCCGACGAGAACCTGCTGGACCAGGGCCTCGACTCGATCCGGCTGATGTCGCTGGTGTCCCGCTGGCGCGCGGAGGGCGCGGAGATCGCCTTCGTCGACCTCGCCGAGCGCCCCACCCTGCGGGAGTGGTCGGTTCTGCTCGCGCCCGCCGCGCCCTGATCCGTACGCACACCCCGTCCGGCCCCTGCCCGTCCGTCGATCCGTCCCCCTCTCCCGGAGTGCCCCGTGCCCCTGCGCGACCTCGTCATCGACATCGCACCGCTGCGCGACTCACCCGACTTCCGGGCGGTCTTCACCGCTCGTCTGGTGTCGTTGTTCGGCCTCGGTATGGCGTCCGTCGCCCTGGCCGCCCAGGTGTGGGACATGACCCGGTCCACCTTCCAGGTGGCCGTGGTCAGCATGATCATGAGCATCTGCGTACTGCTCGGCTCCCTCTGGGGCGGGGTGGCGGCCGACCGCACCGACCGGCGGACACTGATCGTCCGGGCCCGGGGCGCGGCGGCGCTGGCCTTCGCCGGTCTCGCCGTCAACGCCTTCCTCCCCGAGCCCACCCTGTGGGCGATCTGGCTCTGCGTCGCCTGGGACGGACTGGCCACGGGTGTCAGTGTCACCGCCCTGATGGCCGCCGCCCCCACCCTGGTCCGGGACGACCAGCTGCCGGCCGCCGCCGCGCTGGTCTCCCTCACCGGTGAGATCGGCTCCATCGGCGCCCCGTTCCTGGGCGGTGTGCTGCTCGCCCTCTGGGGTCCGGCACCGGTCTACACCGTGGCCGCCGTCACCACCGCCCTCACCACCGCCCTCGTCACCCGGGTCAGGTCGCTGCCGCCGGGCGGCGCGGATCCGGATACCACCGACGATGGAGACGACGCCGACGACGGTACCGAGGACTCCGGTTCCCTGCTCGACGCCTTCCGGTTCGCCGTACGGAACCGGGTGGTCGGCGGACTGCTGCTGCTCGGCGGGGTCACCGCCCTGTTCAACGTGCCCGTGGTGCTCTTCCCCGAGATGGTGGACCGGACCTTCGGCGGCGACGAGGTGATGCTGGGGCTGCTCTACTCGGCGCCCGCCGTCGGCGCCGTCCTGGTCTCCGCCACCAGTGGCTGGCTCTCCCGGGTCGCCCGCCCCGGACGGCTGCTGCTGATGGCCGCCTTCACCGGTGGCGTGGCCACCCTCGGCTTCGGTCTGAGCGGCACGCCGGCCGTCGCGTTCGCCCTGCTCGCCGTCGGCGGGGCCGCCGGTACGGTCTACGAGATCCTGGAATACGCGCTGGTCCAGCACCACACACCGGACGCGATGCGCGGCCGGATCGTGAGCGTGATCACCACCCAGGGCACCACCGGCGGCATCGTCGGCGATGTCGAAGTGGCCGCCGTCGCCCGCTGGTTCGGGCCCTCGGGCGCCGCCGTGATCAACGGCGCCGTCTGTATCGCCGCCGCCGCGGCCGTCGCCCTGGCCGTCCCCGGACTGCGCCGGGCCACCCTGCCCAAGGCCCCCGGGGCCGACGACGACGCACCGCCGGACGCCGGTCCGGCCCCGGCCGTCCGGGACACCCCGGCCGCGCCGCGCGGCTGACGCCCCGCCCCGGCCGACGCCCTTCCCCGCCCCCGTCGCCCCGCACCGTACGCCCCGGCCGACCGCCGCCCCGGTCCGCCGACGACCTCTGGAGCACCACCCATGAGCGACCACATCCCGCAGCGCCTTCCCCTCACCGGGGCACAGGCCGGAGTCTGGTACGGCCAGCGGCTCGATCCGGCGTCCCCGGTCTACAACGTCGGCCAGTACCTGGAGATCCACGGCGCCCTCGACGCCGAGTTGTTCACGGCCGCGCTGCGGCACACGGTCGCCGAGTGCGAGGCGCTGACCGCCCGGTTCGCCGAGGACGCCGACGGGGAGCCGTACCAGCTCGTCCCGGCCGCGCCCGGGCCCGAGCCGGTACTGCCCGTCCTGGACCACACCGGGCAGGACGATCCGTACGGTACGGCGATCGAGCTGATGCACCGTGACATGGCGACGCCGGTGGACCCGGCGCGGGACGCCCTGTGGCTGTTCACCCTGCACCGCGTCGCCGAGGACCGGTTCCTCTGGTACCAGCGGGTCCATCACATCGCCCTCGACGCCTACGGCTTCTCCCTGGTGTCGCGGCGCGCCGCCGAGGTGTACACGGCACTCGCCGACGGCCGCGAGCCCGGTGCCAGCCCGTTCCCGCCGCTGTCGGCCGTGGTCGAGGAGGAGGCCGCCTACCGCGACACCGGGCGCCGGGAGACGGACCGGGCCTACTGGCGGGAGCGGCTGGCGGGGCTGCCGGAGCCCGCTCCGCTCTCCGGCGCCGTCCATCCGGCGGCCCACTCCTTCCTGCGCGCCCGGTCCGAGCTGGGCCCCGGGCCCACCGCCCGGCTGCTGGCCTCGGCCCGGTCGGTGAAGGCGAGCTGGGCGGACGCGGTGACCGCGGCCTTCGCGGCCTGGACGCACCGGGCACAGGGCACCCGGGACGTCGTCCTCTCCCTGCCCGCGATGGCCCGGCTCGGCACGGCCGCGCTGCGGGTGCCCGCGATGGTGGTGAACGTCCTCCCGCTGCGGGTGGGGGTCGCGCCGGGAACCCCGTTCGGACGGCTGACGGCGGAGGTCGCCGACGGGGTCCGGGGGCTCCGCCGCCATCAGCGGTACCGCGCCGAGGAGATCCGCCGCGAGCTGGGTCCGGGGGTGACGGAGGGGACCGCCGTCTTCGGCCCGATGGTGAACGTCAAGTCCTTCGACTACGGACTGAGTTTCGCCGGGGCGCCCGCCACCGTGCACAACGTGGCCGCCGGGCCCGTCGACGATCTGACCCTCGGCGTCCACCACGACGAGGCCGACGGCACGATCCGGCTGGAGCTGGACGCCAATCCCCTCGCCTACGACCGGGCCGCGGTCGACGCGCTGCTCGCCGAGTTCACCGGTTTCCTCGCGGCCTGTGCCGAGGCCGGTCCCGACGCGCCGGTCGGGGCGCCCGATCTGCTCGGCCCGGCCGCGCTCGCCGAGGCCGTCGCGGCGGCCCGCGGCCCGGAGCGGACCGTCCCGGACGCCCCGGTCACGGCCCGGTTCGAGGAGGCCGCGCGCCGCCATCCCGACCTGCCCGCGGTGATCGCCGGGGAGACCGTCCTCAGCCATGCCGCGCTGCACGCGGCGGCGGGCCGGCTGGCCCGGCTGCTGATCTCCCGGGGCGTCGGCCCCGAGTCCTTCGTCGGGATCGCCGTACCCCGCCGGGCCGAGCTGATGGTGGCGCTGCTCGCGGTCCTCAAGTCCGGTGGCGCCTATCTGCCGCTCGATCTCGAATACCCGGCCGACCGGCTCCGGTTCATGGTGGACGACGCCCGCCCGGTCTGTGTGCTGACCACCCTGGACGGCGCCGCCGACGCGCCCGACGCGCCCGGTACGGAACGGATCGTGCTGGACGCCCCTGACGTCCTCGCCGAACTCGCCGCCCTGCCGGACGGCCCGGTCGGCGACGGCGACCGGCTCGCCCCGCTGACCGGGGACCACCCCGCGTACGTCATCCACACCTCGGGCTCCACGGGCCGCCCGAAGGGGGTCGTCGTCCCGCACGCGGCGCTCGCCGCCTTCCTCGACACCCAGACCGGGGCGCTGGGTCTCGGACCGGGCGACCGGCTGGTCGCCGTCACCACCGTCTCCTTCGACATCCATGTCCTGGAGCTGCACACCCCGCTGCTCCACGGGGCCGCCGTCGTCCTCGCCGACCGGGACACCGTCCGGGACCCGGCCGCGCTGGCCGCCCTGATCGACGACCACCGCCCGGCGGTCGTCCAGGCCACCCCGTCGCTCTGGCAGGCGCTGCTGGCCGAAGGCGCGCCGACGACCCTGGCCGGGACCCGGATCCTGGTCGGCGGCGAGGCGCTGCCCGCGGGGCTGGCCGAACGGCTGGCCCGTACCGGCCGGTCGGTGACCAATGTGTACGGCCCCACCGAGGTCACCGTCTGGGCGACGTCGGCGGAGCTGGCGGCGGACCACACCGGGGTGCCCGGTATCGGGCGGCCGTATCCGAACACCCGGGCCCATGTGCTCGACGGGGCGCTGCGGCCGGTGCCGCCGGGCCGTACCGGAGAGCTGTATCTGGCGGGCCGTCAGCTGGCCCGGGGCTATCTGGGGCGTCCGGCGCTGACCTCGGAGCGGTTCACGGCCGATCCGTACGGCCCGCCGGGGTCCCGGATGTACCGCACGGGTGACCTGGTGCGCCGGGGCGCGGACGGCGGGCTGGAGTTCCTGGGCCGCGCCGACGACCAGGTGAAGCTGCGCGGGCACCGGATCGAACTGGGCGAGGTCGAGGCGGCGCTGGCGGCGGCGGCCGGGACCGGGCGCGCGGTCGCCGTGGTCCGGGAGGACGAGCCGGGCGCCGAACGGCTGGTCGGCTATGTCACCCGGGGCGCCGACGGCCGGTCGCCCGATCCCGCCGGGGTGCTGCGGGCCGCCGCCGGGGTGCTGCCCGCCTATATGGTCCCGGCCGTGGTGGTGGTGCTGGACGCGTTCCCGCTCACCGCCAACGGCAAGGTCGACCGCAAGGCGCTCCCCGTGCCGTCCGCCGAGGCGGGCGGCGGGGGCGGGCGCGGGCCGCGCGGCGCCCGTGAGGAGATCGTCACCGGGGTACTCGCCGATGTGCTGGGCGTACCGGAGTTCGCCCCGGACGACGACTTCTTCGCCTTCGGCGGGCACTCGCTGCTCGCCTCCCGGGTGGTGGCCCGGCTGCGCCGGGCGCTGGGCGCCGAGTGCGCGATCCGCGATGTGTTCGAGGCTCGTACGGCGCGGGCGCTGGCCGAGCGGCTGGGCGGGCGGGCCGTCGCGGGCCACCGGCCGCCGGTCGCGGTGGAGCGCCCGGCGACCGTACCGCTGTCGTACGCGCAGCGGCGGCTCTGGTTCCTGCACCAGCTGGAGGGGCCGTCGGCGACCTACAACATCCCGTTCGCCGTACGGTTCGACGAGCGGCTCGACGCGGTGGCGCTGGACGCGGCGCTGGGCGATGTGGTGGCCCGGCACGAGACGCTGCGGACCGTGTTCGAGGAGCGGGACGGGGTGCCCGCGCAGCGGGTGCTGTCCCCCGGGGCGGCCGGGGTCCGGCTGCGGGTGGTGACGGCCGGGGACGCCCAGGGGGCGGTGGACGCCGCGACGGCGGCGGCGCTCGGCCACCGTTTCGATCTGACGTCCGAGGCGCCGGTCCGGGTCACCCTGGTCCGGTCCGGTGCGGGTGGGGACGTCCTGGTGGTGCTGTTGCATCACATCGCGTCCGACGAGTGGTCGATGGGCCCGTTCCTGTCGGGTCTGACGGTGGCGTACGAGGCCCGGCGGGCGGGCGGCGCGCCCGCGTTCGAACCGCTGCCGGTGCAGTACGCGGACTACGCGATCTGGCAGCGGGAAACGCTGGGGGAGGTCTCCGAGGCGGGTTCGCCCGCGGCGGCGGGTGCCGCGTACTGGCGTGACGCCCTGGCGGGCGCACCCGCCGAGCTCGAACTCCCGGCGGACCGGGCCCGCCCGGCGACGGCGGCGGAGGCTTCGGCGGGCGCGATGGTGTTCCGTCCGGTGCCGGACGCGGTGGCGGTGGGGGTACGGCGGCTGGCCCGGGAGTCCGGTACCAGCGTCTTCATGGTGGTCCACGCGGCGGTCGCGGCGCTGCTGCACCGGCTGGGCGCCGGGGACGACATCGTGCTCGGTACCCCGGTCGCCGGGCGGTCCGAGACCGTACTGGACGATCTGGTCGGCTTCTTCGTCAACACCCTGGCGCTCCGGACCGACGCCGGGGGCGATCCGACCTTCGCCGGGCTGCTGGCCCGGGTCCGGGCCGCCGATCTGGCCGCCCTGGACCACGCGGAGCTGCCGTTCGACGCGGTGGTGGAGGCGGTGGCCCCGGAGCGGTCCCCGGTCCGCCACCCGCTGTTCCAGACCATGGTCTCGCACAGCACCGTCAGCCAGGACCTGGACCGGCTGTTCGGGCTGCCGTCCCGGGTGGAGCGGATCGATCCGGGCGCCGCCAAGTTCGATCTGGACATCACCTTCGCGGACACCGCCCACGGCACGGGCCTGGAGCTGGAGGTGTTCTACGCGACGGCCCGCTTCGACCGGGCGACGGCGGAGGCGCTGACGGACCGGCTGCTGCGGGTCCTGGCCCTGGCGGTCGCCGATCCGGAGAGCCGGATCTCGGAGTGGGAGCTGCTGGCCGACGGTGAGCGGGCGGCGCTGGAGCGGTGGAACGACACCGGCCGCCCGGTGGGCCCCGAGCCGGTGACGGAGCTGTTCGCGGCGAGCGTCGCGGCGCACCCGGACGCGGTCGCCGTGGTGGCGGGCGGGGAGCGGCTGACCTTCGCCGAGCTGGACGACCGGGCGGGCCGGCTGGCGACGCTGCTGACCTCGGCGGGCGCGGGCCCCGACACGGTGGTGGCGCTGGCCGTGCCCCGTTCGGCGGACGCCGTGGTGGCGGTGCTGGCGGTGCTGAGGGCGGGGGCGGCGTATCTGCCGCTCGATCCGGACCATCCGGCGGAGCGGATCGCGTTCATGGTCGCGGACGCGGCGCCGGTGTGCGTGGTGACGACCCGTTCGGCCGCCGGACTGGCACCGGGGCTGCCCGCGGTGGTGCTGGACGAGCCGGGGACCGTGGAGCGCCTGGCGGCGGCGGTTCCGGCACCGGCGGTACCGGTGGATCCCGAGCACGCGGCGTATGTCATCCACACCTCGGGCTCCACCGGGGTGCCGAAGGGTGTCGTCCTGCGGCACGCCGGTCTGAACCGGCTCTTCCGGGACCACGAGCTGTCGCTGTACGGGCCGGTCACCGAGCGGCTGGGCCGCCGGGTACGGGCCGCGCACACCGCGTCGTTCGCGTTCGACTCGTCCTGGGATCAGCTGCTGTGGCTGGTGGCGGGGCACGAGCTGCACGTCCTGGACGAGTACGGGCGGCGGGACGCCGAGGGGGTCGTGGCCTATGTCCGTGAGCACCGGATCGACGTCCTGGACGTCACCCCGTCGTTCGGTACGCAGCTGGTGGACGCGGGCCTGCTGACCGGGGAGTGGCGGCCGCCGCTGTTCCTGCTCGGCGGCGAGGCGCTGCCGCCGGGTCTCTGGGCGGAGCTGCGGGACGTCCCCGGCATGGAGGTCGTCAACTTCTACGGGCCGACCGAGTTCACCGTCGACGCCCTGATGGCGCGGGTGTCCGACTGCCCCACCCCCGTGGTCGGCCGTCCGCTGGTCAACTCCCGGGCGTATGTGCTGGACGCCCGGCTGCGGCCGGTCCCGCCCGGGGTGGCGGGCGAACTGTATCTGGCGGGCGATCAGCACGCCCGCGGCTATCTGAACCGTCCGGCGCTGACCGCCGAGCGGTTCACGGCCGATCCGTTCGGCCCGGCGGGGACCCGGATGTACCGGACGGGCGACCTGGCCCGGTGGCGGGCCGACGGGCTGCTGGAGTTCCTGGGCCGCGCCGACGACCAGGTGAAGATCCGCGGGTTCCGGGTGGAGCCGGGCGAGGTGGAGGCGGCGCTGGCCGCGCTGGCGGGGGTGTCGGCGGCGGCCGTGGTGGTCCGCGACGATCTGCCGGGCGCGGTGGGCGTGCCGGAGCTGGTCGGCTACGCGGTGGCCGGGGACGCGGACCCGGAGGAGCTGCGGCGGCGGCTGGCGGCGACCCTGCCGGAGCATCTGGTTCCGGTGGCCGTGCTGGTGGTACCGGTACTGCCGACGACGGTCAACGGGAAGCTGGACAAGGCGGCGCTGCCGGTACCGGGGCCCAGGGCGGCGACCGGGGCGTCCCGGGCGCCGAGCGGTCCCGCCGAACAGCGGATCGCGGAGGTCTTCGCCGGGCTGCTGGGGCTTTCGGCGGTCGGCGCCGACGACGACTTCTTCCGGCTGGGCGGGCATTCGCTGCTGGCGACCCGGCTGGTGGCCCGGCTGCGGGCGGCCGGTACGGCGTGCTCGGTACGGGATGTGTTCGAGGGGCGTACGGTCGCCGGGCTCGCCGAGCGGCTGTCCGGCCGGTCGGGCCCGGACCGGCCGGGTCCGGTGGCGTCGGCCAGGCCGGACCGGCTGCCGATGTCCCTCGCCCAGTCCCGGCTGTGGTTCCTGCACGGCCTCGAAGGCCCGTCGGCGACGTACAACGTGCCGCTCGCGGTCCGGCTGCGCGGCGCGTTGGACACCGACGCGCTGCGCGCGGCGGTGGCCGATGTGGTGGCCCGGCACGAGGCGCTGCGCACGGTCTTCGGGGAGGACGCGGCGGGCCCGTTCCAGCGGGTCCTTCCGGCGGCCGGGGCCGTGGTGCCGTTCGCCGTGACGGCGGTCCCGGAAGGCGGCACGGACGCCGCCGTGGCGGAGGCCGCCAGATACGCGTTCGATCTGGCGCGGGAGATCCCGCTGCGGGTGACGCTGGTGTCGGAGGGCGCCGGAACCCACACGCTGCTGGCCCTCTTCCATCACATCGCGTCCGACGAGTGGTCGACGGGCCCGTTCCTGGCCGATCTGGCCGGGGCGTACACGGCGCGTACGGCGGGCGCCGGGCCGGAGTTCGGTCCGCTGCCGGTGCAGTACGCGGACTACGCGCTCTGGCAGCGGGAGACGCTGGGCGAGCCGGAGGACCCGGACTCGCGGGCCGCCGCCGAGACCGCGTACTGGCGCGACACCCTCGCCGGACTCCCGGCCGAGATCGCCCTGCCCGCCGACCGGCCCCGGCCCTCGATGCCATCGCACCGGGGAGGCACCCTGACGGTGACCCTGCCGGAGCGGCTGGTGTCCGGTCTCACGGCGCTGGCGCGGGACCGGGGGACGACCGCGTTCACCGTGGTGTCGGCGGCGCTCGCCGGGCTGCTGCACCGGCTGGGCGCCGGGGACGACGTACCGCTGGGCTTCCCCGCGTCGGGACGATCGGCGGAATCGCTCGATCCGCTGGTCGGTTTCTTCGTCAATACGCTGGTACTCCGGGCCGATCTGGCGGGGAACCCCTCGTTCGCCGAGCTGCTGGACCGGACGGCGCGGGCGGCGACGGGTGCGCTGGACCACGCGGAGCTGCCGTTCGACGCGGTGGTGGAGGCGGTGTCGCCCGAGCGGTCGCTGTCGCGGCATCCGCTGTTCCAGACGATGGTCGCCTACGAAGGGGGTGACGGCGTCCCGGCCGGGCTCTTCGGGGCCGGGCTCACGGTCGCCGAGGCGCCGGTCGGCGAGGGCGCGGCCAAGTTCGATCTGGAGGTGCTGTTCCGGCGCGTCCCGCCGGTGGAGGATTCGGGTCCGGCCGGAATGACCTGCGGGATCCGTTACGCGGCGGATCTCTTCGACGAGTCGACGGTGGCGGTGCTGGCCGAGCGGCTGATCCGGCTGCTGGAAGCGGTGGCCGCTGATCCGTCGGTACGCCTCTCGGAGATCACCCTCCTCGACGACGCCGAGCGGGACCTGATCCTGCACGGCTTCAACGACACCGCCGTCACCCTCGACGGGCCCACAACGCTCGCCGACCTCGTCACCGCCGGAGCGAAGGACGCCCAAGCCCCGGCCCTGGTCTTCGAATCCACCGAAACCTCCCGCCCCGACTTCGAATCCGCCGTCAACCGACTCGCCCGACTGCTCATCGCCCGAGACGCGGGACCCGAGACGATCGTCGCCGTCGCCCTCCCCCGCTCCCCCGAACTCCTCATCGCCCTGCACGCCGTCGTCCGCGCCGGCGCCGCCTACCTCCCGCTGGACCCGTCGCTGCCGACGGATCGGCTGGCCTATATGGCGGATACGGCCCGGCCGGTCTGTCTGCTCGCCGACGGCACTTCGGCGGCGGCGATCCCGGTACCGGAGGGCACGGCCGTGCTGACGCTGGACGCCCCGGAGACGGCGGAACGGCTGGCGTCGTCGCCGGACGGGCCGGTGACGGACGCGGACCGGACCCGACCGCTGCTGCCGGACCATCCCGCGTATCTGATCTTCACCAGCGGTTCCACCGGCCGTCCCAAGGGCGTTCTGGTCGAACACCGGGCGATCGTCAACCGACTCCGGTGGATGCAACACGCCTACGACCTCACGGCCGACGACCGGGTCCTCCAGAAGACCCCCACCAGCTTCGACGTCTCCGTCTGGGAACTCTTCTGGCCCCTCGCCCAGGGCATACCCCTCGTCATCGCCCGCCCCGACGGACACAAGGACCCCGACTATCTGGCGGCGCTGATCGCCGAAGAGCACGTCACCGTCTGCCATTTCGTGCCCTCGATGCTCGCGGCGTATCTGGCCGCGCATCCGGTGGACGCGACCCCGGCCCTGCGGTTGGTGGTGTGCAGTGGTGAGGCCCTGACCACCGACCTGGTCGACCGCTTCCACCACGGCAACCCCCAGGGAGCGGAGCTGGTCAATCTCTACGGCCCCACGGAGGCGGCCGTCGACGTCACCGCCGCACCCACCACACCAGGAGCCAACACCCCCACCGCACCCATCGGAACCCCCGTCTGGAACACCCGCACCTACATCCTCGACCACCACCTCAACCCCGTACCCCCCGGCACCCCCGGAG
>NZ_JBFADP010000069.1:0-39372 GCF_040641415.1 Streptomyces sp. NPDC020875
CGCAGACACGACGCGGAGCCGCTACGCGGCTCTTTCCCGTATCGCTCCGCGATACGGGCTTCTGGTCCACTCCGTGGCCCAGTTCTTTCACGCGGCGAAGCCGCGTGAAAGGTTTCCGGATCGCTCCGCGACCGGAAATGCGGGGCCCGCTCCGCGGTCCCCGAAAGGCGCTGGCGACGGGTGGGGGTGGGCGGTGTCTGTTGCGTCAAAGCTGGGAGAACGCTGGCTTGGTCCCGCAACACGGGCCCCCACTCCGGGGGCTGATGTGGAGTCAGACGGCTGGGCTTACGGGATTCGGCAGGGCGGGTGAGACCGGACCCGAGCGAGAACTGATGCGGCCTGAACCTTCCAGCCCGCATCGCCGATGCTACCAGTACCGAACACTTCCTGTCACTCACTCCAAGTCCTGTGCGTCATCCTTGAGCATCCGCTACCTTGGTCCCACAACACAGACACCCATCTCTGACTCAGCCGCCAAAAGAACCTGCGTCACTCCGTTACTGATAATCGCCGGAATGACACTCCCGTGAGTGACCGAATGGCACCCGGTGAATCAATGATGAATTGCTTCTTCACCGCCACCTCCGCCGATTCCTTCGGTCCGAATAATTCTGCTGGAAACACACACCGTACGGTACTCGGAAAGGGCCATCGGATGTCGAATGACGGGCTTCGCCCGCATCAGATCGAGGCGATCGACGCGGTACTCCGCCATCTCCAGCTCCCGGCCGGCTCCCCCGTGCCGCCGGAGGGATTGCGGTGCCAGGTGATCGCCGCGACCGCGTCGGGCAAGACGCGGATCGCGGCCGTGGCCGCTCAACGGCTGCATGCGCGGCGGGTGCTGGTCCTGGTGCCGACGGTGGATCTGCTGGCTCAGATGGCCGCGGAGTGGCGTCGGGCCGGACGGGCTGGGGCGATGGTCGGGGCGTGTGAGTCGCGGGTAGCGGCGTCCAGTGGGATGCCCTGCACGACGGATGCGGCGGAGCTCTTGTCGTGGGTGGGGGCCGGTGAGGACGTGGTGACGGTGTTCTCGACGTACGCCACTGCTTCCACGGCGGTCCAGGGCGCGCACAAGCTCGGCATGGGCTCGTTCGACCTGATGGTGGTGGACGAGGCGCACCGTACATCGGGGGACGCGGAGAAGTCGTGGGCGGCGGTGCACGATCAGGCGAAAATTCCGGCTGTGCGGCGGTTGTATATGACGGCGACGGCCCGGGTCTGGGAGGCGGCCGAGGACGCCCGGAAGGGCGGCAGGGAGGCTCCGAGGCTGATCGCGAGCATGGAGGACGGGTCGCCGATCTTCGGGCCGGTGGCGTGGAAGCTGACGCTCTCGCAGGCGATCTCCCGGGGTCTGGTGGCCCCGTACCAGGTGATCTGCGTCGACATCTCCGACCCTGAGCTGCACGCCGCGCAGGCGGCTGGCGACCGGGGCTCGGACCTGGTGCGCGGGGCGCGGCTCGCGGCGCTCCAGGCCGGGCTGGTGACGGCGGCCGCGGACGAGAGCCTGCGGAAGTGCCTCGCGTTCCACTCCCGCATCGCGGAGGCGGAGGCGATGTCCGAGGGCATCCCCACCGTGGCGAAGCGGCTTCACGAAGAAGACCCGGAGCGGTATCACGCTCCGGAGCGGGTGTGGGCGTCGTGGCTGTACGGCGAGCACAAGCCGGGCTACCGGAAGTCGACGCTGGAGGACTTCGCATCCGATGTGATCGCGGTCCCGGACGGTGAGGGCGGGGTGGTGGTCCACCCGGCCATGCTGAAGGTGATCTCGTCGGTGAAGGTGCTGGGTGAGGGCGTCGATACCAAGCACTGTGATTCCGTCGCCTTTTGTGACGCTCGGGGTTCGATGGTTGACATCGTGCAAATGGTTGGCCGCGCTCTCCGTATGCAGCCGGGTGAGGGAAAGGTGGCATCTTTGGTGGTGCCGGTATTCCTCGCTCCGGGTGAAAGTCCGGATGAAATGCTGACCTCCAGGGGGGCTGAGGCCTTCGCGAAGGTCCTCGGGGCGCTCCGGGCGCACGACACGGAGGTGATCGAGGCTCTCGCTGACCCCCGCGTGCGCAGTGGGAGTTGGGAGCCCGAGGAGAGCGAGGACGACCGTGAGGCGGAGGGCCAGGAGCAACCGGGAGCGGCGAAGGGTCCGAGTGCGCCGGCCCGGGAGCTGCTGAAGTTCAGCAGTCCGCGTGATCCGGCGGAAGTGGCGCGGTTCGTGGCGCTGCGGGTGATCGACCCGGAGACCGACTACTGGCGGAGCGGGATCGCGGCCGCGGCCCGGTACGTGGGGGAGGTCGCGAAGGACGGTGTGCTGCGGGTGCCGTACGACTACGTGACGCCCGAGGACTGGGCCCCGGGCGGGTTTCCGCTGGGGACGTGGCTGCGGAACCAGCGCACGGACTACCGGGCTGGGACGCTGACACCGGTGCGGGTTCGGGAGCTGGAGAAGCTCGGGGTGGTGTGGTCGCACCAGGACCACGCCTTCGAGGAGGGCCTCACCGCCGCCCGGCACTGGGCCGCTGAGCACGGGCACTTCCTGCCGCCGGCCACTGCCGTGTGGGACGGGTACCCGGTCGGGACGTGGGCGAAGAACCTCCGCACAGCGGCCCGGCTCGCGGACGCGCGCGCGGAGCAGCTGGAGGCGGAGCTGCCCGACGGCGCCGCGACGGGCGGGCTGTCCGCGGAGCGGCGGGCCGCGCTGGACGAGATCGACCCGGGGTGGTCGCCGGTGTGGGACGCGGGATGGCAGCGCTGCCTGCGGCTGGTGCAGAACCATCTGGACAACGGCGGCACCGTTCCCTTGGAGGCCGGGGAGGTCGTCGTCCAGGGCGAGGACCTCGGACGGTGGGTGTCCGGCTGCCGGTTCGGGTGGGACGCTTTGCTGCCCGCGCAGCAGTGGCTGCTGGAGAACGCTCTCGGGCTGGAGCCGGCGGGTGAGGACGAGCGGCCGGTGAAACGGACCCAGGACGACAAGTGGGCCCTCAACCTGCGGGCGGCGAAGGCGTTCCACGCCCGTGAAGGGCACCTCAGCGTCCCGAGGAAGCACGTAGAGCATCTGGAGCCCGACGAGAGGTTGCGGGGTGCTCAGAACGGCGCTGAGGGCGCTGTCGAGGTGAAGCTGGGGATGTGGCTCGACAACGTCCGCAAACGCGCCGACAAGCTCAGCGGGGAGCGGCGGGCCGAACTCGACGAGCTCGGTATGCGGTGGACCGCGGCGGCGCGGGCGGGGAGGGCGGCGCGGTGAGTACGGACGCGTACACCGGCGGTCCGGTGGACCGGGCGGTGGATGACGTGGAGGAGGGTGCCGCGGACGCGGTTCTCGCGGTTGCGGTGCGGTCGTACGCCGCGTTCGCGGTGCCCGGGCGCTCCGGCGACTCGATGACCGAGGAGGTCCTGCCCGTCCTGTGGTCGGTGATCACCGAGGAGGAGCGGGAAACGTATTCGGAGCAGCTGGAGGAGTTCGTGAGCCGGTACCGGGAGCGGCTGGTGCGGCTGTATGCGGAGTACGGGCCCGGGTCCGCGGCCGCCGGGTACGGGCGCCGCGAGCTCCTCGCGCGCCCGGTGTCCCTGATCGCTCTGGAGCGGCTGTCCGGTGTCCGTTCCCGCTTCGCGCTGAGCGCGCGGTGGAACGGGGAACTGCCCGACCGGTGGCTCAACGACCTCTGCGGCCCCTGGGGTGTGGCTGAAGTCCTGTGACCCGGTGCCCTTGCCTGGGCGGTTCGCCGCCCAGGCAAGGTGCGGAGGTCGGCGCACGAAGCCGAAGAGGGCAGAGCTCGGAGCCCGGCCCAGGAAGCGTTGGCCGGGTCGCTGCCGTGTCGCGCCCTGAGCCCATCTCACTCCGTGTCTCCGGAGTCTGACCGCTGCTGCTGCCCAAGCCCACGTCGTGTCCTTGTTGTGGACGGCCGGCGGGTGGGCCGATCAAGCGCCTGTATCGCTTGCTTAATCCCGACCAGCTTGTCTTCAAGACGCTGAGTGGGCCGGTCTTCGCGCAGGATCCACTTCATCGTGTCAAGGTCGACGGAGTACTGGGCCGTCTCCACCTTCCCGTCAGGACCGTTTGCGTCAACCGTGAAGGTGTAGACGCGGGGAAGGTCGGCATCCTGGAACCGCTCTTGCCTGTCCACGAGGAAGGTCAGCCGACGGCGCGGCGGCAGGATAGGAATGGGCCGAGCCAGAACCTCCTGGAGCACCTGGGTGAGGTCAGTCTCTCCCGGTCTGGGCTCCCACCCGGATTCAAGGGGCGGGTCGCAGGAAATACGAACGTCGCGGGCTACGGTCGGACCGGTGTTCTCGATGACCAGCAGAAGCGCCTGGTAGTAGGCGTCGGGCTGGATATCAACAATGACGTACGGCTCGTTCTGCTCCCGGTGGATGCGTTCCGCTAGGGCCAGTTGCTCTCTGACGGCCCTACGGGCGATAGACGCCTGCCAGGCAGCGATGAGGGCGGCGGCGACGGCAACGATGACCGCCCACTGCTCGACTGTGAGGGCTTTGAGGTAATCCATGACCTGACGTTACCGACAACGCCCACCAGGAACCACAAGATCACGCCCCGCCGCCAGCCCTTGTGACCATGCGCTTGCCTTGGTGACGACTGTCATGCTTCGGCGCGACCCCGGAAGCCTCCCGGCGATGTACGCGCGGGAGGTTCCCGGGGTTGTGCGGTTCTTCTATGCGGCGAAGCCGACGTTGGTGACGTACTCGTAGCCGCCCCAGTCCGAACCGAGATCGGCGATGACGTCGTCCCAGGCGTCTTCGAGACCGCGGTGGTCCCCGGCCGCCCACGCTCCGACGATCTTGTCCCAGCGGCGGACGTTCATCTCCCGGTGCGACAGGACGCGCTGGTGGCGCTGTGCGACCTGCGACTGGTTGAGGGGGTGGATCTCGATACGGGTGCCGCGACCGTCGCGGTTGAGGCGTTTGAGGAGATGCCTGGCCACGTTCTGGCGGCGGACGGCCCGGTAGGCGCGGTCGATCTTCTCCAGGCTCGCCCGCGACGGCTTCTGTTTGCCTTCGAGCCAGGCTTTGAGGGTGCGGTCGGTGACGGTGAGGCCGGCGGCCTTCGCCGCCTGGCGGGCGTGCTCAGTTTTGGTGAGGTAGTTCAGGCGGGCTGTCCAGCCGCGCCGGGAGGTGACCGGCGTCGCGATGCCTCCGGCGAGTTTGTCGAGCTGGTCGGCGACCGCGTCACCGCCCTTGATGCCGTGGGCTCCGAACTTGCCGAACTCGATGTTCTTCTCAGGCACTTACTCTCCCTCCCCTGTCGCGTCGGTGGTGCCGACGGTGTAGGTGTCCTTCACTTTCACCTCGGTGACGCCGCGGCCTTCGGGGAACACCTGGCGCCAGTCGCCGATGACGTGGAGTTCGTCGGTGCCCATGGCGCGGACGACCTGGAGGCCCTCGGTGTGGGCCTTCCACGCCTTCATCCAGAGGTTGGCGAACGCCTGGGAGCGGATGAGGTGCATCCAGTCCTGGCGGTAGAGCTCGCGGTTGTAGTTCGACTCCCCCATCGTCGACACCAGTTTCGAGTACATCGCCTTCACGTACTCCAGCGTCACGATGTCGCCCGCCTCGATCGCCTGCGCTCGGGCGTCGGTGAGGGTGATGCGGAACTTCTCCAGGAGGTTCTCGGTGGAGCCGGAGGTGTACGACTCGTGGATCACCGGAGGGGCGCACAGCTGGTGCTTCGGCCCGGACAGGCGCAGCAGCAGACGCAGGGTCGGCTCGGTCACCCACAGGGGACCGGGCTCGTCGCGGTTGCCGATCGGGTTCGGCAGAACGTCTCCGTGGTCCCAGGCAGGTGGGGTGATCAGGTGGATTCCGGCGCGGCGGCGGTCGAAGTCGAAACCGGTCGAGTGCTCCAGCTGCCCGATCGGGAGATGGGTTTTCAGGGCGGAGAGGTAGGCGGCGTTCATGTCGAGCGCCGTCACCTCATGGACGCCCGGCGGCGGTGCCGCCCTCGTCCACTTCGGACGGGCCTCCCACACCTGGTCGGCGCCCTTGGCGGTCTGCTTGCGCAGGACCTTCGGCAGCGCCGGGTGCGCCACGACGTCGTACCGGGCGCCCTTACGGGTCTCGTCCAGGAGAACCATCGCGTCCGGGATCGCCTTCTTCACCAGAGCGGCGGTGGCTTCGTCGACGTCGCCGCCGTGCTCGGCGAGCGCGGCCCGCACCGCCTGGACGATCAGGGCGCCCGGGCCGGACTCCTCCTGGAACGCCCGCCCACGCGGCGGCTTCCCCTTGCCCGCCGGTGCGGCGGGCCCGCCGGATCGCACCCCACGCGACGGCGCCGACCGCGAGGCCGGACGGCCCAGGCGGCCCGGGCGCTCCGAGACCGGCGGCGGAGTCTTCGGAGCGGGAGCGGTACGAGCCGGGGCCGGGGTGGCGTTGGTGTCGGCGACCGGCTCCGCCGGGGCGGGAGCCGAAGCCGGGGCGGGAGGGGCGGAGGCGGGTCGGCAGTCGGCGGGGTCAAGGTGCTGCGCGAAACCGTCCATCCGGTGGGAGGCCGGGGTCCCGCACAGCACGCACAGCTCGGGCACCGCCAGGACCTCGACGTCGTCCACCGGCCCCTCGCCCTCGGCTTCGGAAGACGTGTCCCCGGAGCCCGGGTCGGCGTCGGCCTGGTCCACGTCGTCCTCGACGGTCAGGAGCTCGGCGGCCGGGGGCTGGGTGGCGAACTTCGCCGCCAGGCCGTCGAGGAGGTAGGCGTACTTCGTGCGGGTCTCGCCCGAGGGGTCGCGGCCGGACTCCCAGCCGGACAGCGTGGACGGGGACACCCCCAGCGCCTTCGCGACCTGCGCCTTGGACAGGTGGGCGCGCTCGCGCAGTTCCCGCCGCACGTCGGGGTCGGGGAGCGCGGCCTGTTCGGTGACGGAGGACAGCAGCGAGTCGATCGCGTCGAAGCCGTCGTCGCTCATCGGCCGGCTCCCTTCGCCTTGACGGTGCGCAGCCGGTCGGCGGGCAGGGCTTCGCACGCTTTCGTCGGCCCGTCCAGCAGGTCGAGGGGACGGACGCCGTAGTGGACGGCGAGGGTCTCCACGTCAGCCAGCTGCCATGAGGCGGCGCCGGACTGACGGCGCGAGATCTGCGTCTGCGTCAGCCCCAGCACCTCGGCGACGACCCGCTGCGAGTCCCCCGTCGCCTGCATCAACGCCGCCACCGTCAACCGCAGCGACTCCTCCAAGCTCATTCCCATGGCTACACCCTACCAACAATCATGCGCTGAACGCATAGAAGTCTGAGTTTTTACCAGGCTTGATGGCTTTAACGTATTGATTTGATGAGGGGGCCGGTGGAACCGCTGCCGGGTGCAACACGTGCTGCAACGGTGCCCGCAACAGCGAAAACCGAGGAGAATCCGCTCAGGGGTGCGACGCACCCCTCGCGTCTCACTCATCCGTTTCACCTCCGTCCCCGCGCCGCCGGGCCTCCTTCACCGCCCGGTGGCGCACGCGCAGCGCCTCCCGCCGGGCCCGCCGATCGTCGCGCTCTTCCTGCTCCTCCCGCTCCCGCCAGCGGTCCGTCACGCACCCCGGGCACACCAGACCCACGATCAGACGGCGCACCTCACGGCGCGGCCCCGGGCCCAACGGCAGCCGCCAGCCCCGGGCCAAAAGACGGACGGTCAGCGGCGTCACGCGCACCAGCGACGCGAGGCTGAGCACCGTCCACTCCCCCCGGTCGAGGAGGAACCGCACCCGCCCGGGCAGACCGCCCGCGGGGAGCCGGTTGGCGAGCAAGGCGCGGTCGTCGTCGGTGAGCCGGTGGCCGTGGACAGGGCAGTACGTCTTCGTCTTCCGGGCACGGCCCGGGATGGTGATCTCCATGCAGGGAGCATCGCAGGCCCGGCCTGTGGACGGCGGCCCCGCTCCGCTCGATGGAGAACGGCCGACGCTCCCGCTCGCGGCCCTCCGCCCGGCCCCGGTATCCGCCTGAACCAGCCGGTCGGCACTACGACCGCGGTGCTCCCCCGCCCGCCGCGCCCCAGCCGTCCAGAAAGGCGGCCAGGGCGCGGCGCTGCTCTTCCTCCCGGGCGACCTGCCGGTCGAGCACCGCGCGGTCGATGTAGGGGTCGACGGCGGCGAGGACCAGGCGGTGGAGCTCGGCCGGCTCCAGCGCCTCCACCTCCCACTGGACCGGGCGGGCGGGGTCGAAGCCGTGGCGGCGGGCGAAAGCGGGCCAGCGCGGATCGCCGTGCTTGCCCTCGGCCGGTGGCAGCCCGTACCGCTGGACCTGGTCGTGGGTCAGCAGGACGCGGCGGACCTCGCTCCAGCAGTCTGCGGTGCGCCGGACCCAGTCCCGTTCGATCTCGGCGCCGCTCGCGTCGAAGTCCCCGAACCAGAGCAGCGTGGCGGAGCCCTGCCGGTCGGTGCGGCGGCGGACGACGTCGGCGTAGGACTGGGAGGCGAAGCCGCGGACCACCAGGACCGGGATGCCGAACTCGGCGAGCCAGGCGGTGAACATCTGCCGGAGGGTGTCCTTCTCCGCCGCGACGTACACGGGCCGCTGGCCCTCGGTCCGGTCGAGGCCGAACCAGCCGACGGCCTCCCGGAGGAAGGCGGTCGCGTCCGGCCAGGCCGACGGGACGTGGACCTCGCGCAGAGTGTCGATCAGGTCCGGGAACCGTTCCTCGCGGCGCGCTTTCGCGAGGTGCGAGGACAGGTGCCGGTACATCGACGGGGTATGCGGCAGCACCCCCTCCGACACCAGCCGGTACATCACCTGCCGCAGCGTCACGCCGCCGTCGTAGCCCTCCACGATCTCCCGCGCCCGAGCCACGACAGCCGGCCACCGCACCCGTACACGCGCCATAGAGGTACATGTACCCAACCGGGCGCGGCACCGCGCCGGGTCTGGGACCGGCGTACCGAGGAGACGGCCCCAGGGGGCGAGCTGGGGGGCTTCGTCAACGGTTCGGTGCCGGGTCCCCGGGACGAGGGACTGGTTCCGTGTCTCCGTTGCCGTGCCGGGCCGCCGGGTGGAGAACTGGGGGCATGGCGAAAGGTTCGTACGGGACATCGATGACGACGTTCCGGGTCAAGACGGGTGCGGACAAACGGCGCAAGGGCCACTGCCCGAAGTGCCAGGCGTTCCAGGGAGAGAAGTGCTTCGGCCGCCCGAAGGGAGGTGTCCATCCGGAACGGCTGGTCCACAACAAGATCCGTCCCGCTCAGATCCCCGGACTGGCCTCGTCCGTGCGCGCACGGTCCCGTCGGGGCTTTCCCTATGCAGGAGCGGCGCCGGCCTCACCCCTTCGCCGCTTCCCACAGCAACCACACGACAATGATCACGGGGGCGCCCATCGACGCCCAGAGCAGCGGCTCGATGAGCAGTTCCGAGAGGCTCACGGATTTGCGGTAGTGCCGCCACGCCTGAAACGGCGAGAGCTGTCGGCGTATGACAACCGGTTCGAATCCGAGAGTTCTCAGCTCCTCCACCGGGCAACCGTCGCGAGGGGTGAACGCGCCAACGGTCGTGTTCTGTCCTCGAAGCACCACCCTCGGTACCTCGGATACCCTGGTCAGCGCGGGCAGGCGCAGTGCCTGCAACAGCACCACCTCATCGAACTTCGATACCGGAATCACCCGGCGGCGCCGCAAGACGTACCGGAGGGTAATCGATCCCCCGTCGATGTCGGCTTCCACGAAATTCGAGCAGAGCGGAACGCCGACGATCATGGCGACCGCCGCGACCAATGCGAGCACCATCGGGGCGACGGATCCGTCTGACCAAGCGCCGAGCGACAGCCACATGAGACCGAACCACGCCAGGCAGACGACGAACACGGCGCATACCACCGCGAGGAACACCCGGCCGGCTCGGATCGACATCCGTCACTCACTCCTTGTCCAACAAACCTAAACCGTCCCCGGGTCCCGCTCCCGTGCGGGTCCGGACATCGACATGTCCGTCACGATGCTAGCGCTGAGGTTTTTTGATGGTCCGTCGACGGAGTTGGTGGACTGTTTTCGTGGCGTGGGCTGAGGCTGGGCAGGCTGAGGACCCGAGTGTCGCCTCGGGGTTGCGCCGGGTTCCACTGCTCTGGGTGTTGAGATCCTGTCGTTGGGATCGGGAATCTTCTGGTCAGCCAGGGTTCGGCATGGAGCTTCAGGACCGTCTCCAGCCGTTCCAGGACCGCTACGGCCAGGCCGTCGCGGGAGGGCGACCCGATGGCCTCGCCGGGCTCTGCGGGGGCAAGCACGGCCGCTGGGGGCGGATCCGCGCCCTGCCCGACGGTCACGAGACCTTGATGGAGGAACCCCACCGGGGCCGCACCAGCCAGGTCCGGCCGATCGCATGGGTGGGCAGCGCGCCCGACGGCTGGTGAGCAGCGGCGAGAGCGGCGAAGGACCCCCGGGGGCGCACGGCCGGCCCGGGGGTCCTTCGCCGTCCAGGGCCAGGCGCCGGATCCAGGACCTACACGTACTGGGGTGCGATGCCAGGGCTCTGAGCTGCGGCATCGCACTGGTGTGCGTGTAGGCCCTGGAACCTTGGGGAGTTCCCCCGGCGAACTACGTTGTGGCCGGGGCAGGTTCGGTGAGGCGGTCCAGTCGGTTCGCCGCCGACTAGGAAATCGAGCCGCGCGCTGACAGTGTCTGGCGCTACGGTCCAGGAATGACGACATCACCCTGGCAGCCGCTCTCCGACCGCGAGGCCGGGCTGCCGGTCGACCAGACAGTTCATGAAGGAGTTCCCGAGCACCTGGAGCCGGGACTGCGGTCGTGGATCAAGGAACTGGTGGTACCGGAATCGCTGGTCCACCGCGTTGTGGCCGCGCTGAGGCTGAACAGTGGCGCTCATGCTTTCGGAAACGACCGTCTCCCGTCGAGCGCACGTGATCTGTCCAGGGTGCCCGCCGACCTGCTCCTCGATGTCGTCGACTGTCTGCTCTACCTCGATGTCGGCGAGGTCGCCCATCACGAGTACCTCGTCAAGCACCCGAACACGACCTCGCCCTTGGCGGTGATCTTCGCCAAGCCAGCGAAGTTCGTGAATCCGGTCGACACACTGGATGCGCTGCTCGCAGATTCTGCCTCCGCCTACCAGGTTCGTGAGGAGGACGATGTCTCGCACGCTGGCCTGGAGCGGGTCGTCGAGGCCACCGTCGCCGATTCCGCCGTCACGGCCATGCAGCAGGCCGAATCCTCCGGCCGCGAGGACGCCAGCGTCTATCTACGTAGTTCTTGGGCAAAGGCGTATGCCCTGCGCCCGGACGCAAGTGGCGCTTACATCGATGCGGTGCGTGCGGTAGAGGCTGTCGCGATACCCCTGTACGCAAGCGCCGACCCCCGGCCGACCCTCGGGGCCGTCATCCGTGAACTGAACGACAACGGGAAGGCCTACTCGATGGTGATCCTTGACAACAAGGCAGTCCCCGCCAAGGTCGATACGGTGCTCTCCCTCATGAAACTTCTCTGGCACGGGCACCGCGACCGACACCCCGGAGGACAGACGAGCGCACCTATCACCCTGGAAGCCGCCCAGGCCGCCGTTCACATCGCGGTGCTCCTCGTTCAGCTACTCAGCACTACCGCGGTGACCAGCAGCCCGCAACCATGACAGCCGGACCGTCTGGAGGACGGCACGAAGGGCAAGATCGAGATATTCCCGAGCAGCGCCAAGAGCTGGCACACAAAGCGGGCCGCCAACAAGTTCGCCGTGCTGGCCAGCCTCGGGCTGAGTGGGCTCCGCTCCGACCTACCGGTCGGGCTGGCGCCCACTCCCCTCCGGTCCGACATCCTTGTCGGCCCAGCGTGGCAGCGGGCTCCGACGGGCCGGTGTAGAGATCAGGCGTGCCCGGTCGCTTCGGCTGGTCCTTCCCACAAGCTCTTGACCGCCGTGACGATGTCGCGCACACACCGGTACGTGGCCTCGGCATCCTGGGATGTCCTGAGCACTCCCCGAACCGTCTTCGTCGCCTTGTCGCCGAGCTGGGCAAGGCTCTCGAGGAGGCCACGAAGGACGGTCCACCGCGAGGTACGGGGCTTGCCGGTCCCCGACCTGTCGGTGGTACGACGTGCACGGTTCTGGGCCACGGTCGGGTCCTTGCTTCGGGGTGGAGTGGTCAGCAGCCAGTCTTGTCTCCGGGCACTGGGAATCGGCCGGGAATGACGGAAGGTCACCCCCACCAGTGACGGCGGCGTGCTTCGGGTTCCGGCAGAGCGAACCGAATCCTGGGGGTCTCCCCCGGCGGACTCGCGGGGGCCAGGAGTAGGTCGTGGTTCCCGGCGGGGAGAGCTGAACCATCTGACTTGGTCTTCGTGGCGTACTTTGAAGAATTCCAGCGGGGAACGAGTCGGCGCGTGGGCGGGAACCATCTGACTTGGCTTTCGTGACTCACTTTGAATACTGCGGCGTGTCCGTACCTCCCTGCTCGGCCGGTCCGGGATGATCAGCGCATGAACGTGGGGCTGCCCGGGGTGCAGTGGGATGAGTTGTGGCTGCCGTTGCGGCCGTACGCGACGAACCGGTTTCAGGAGGGGATCCGGCGTGAGCGGCGTCCGGTGGCGATGACGCGTCGGTACGTGGAGGCGAACCCGTCGGCGGTGAGCAATCTTCTCGTCGTGGATGTGGATCACGCGGATGCGGTGCTGCGGGCGGTGTCGTCGGTGGGGTCGCATCCGCTGCCCAACGCGGTCGTGGAGAACCCGGTGAACGGGCATGCTCATGCGGTGTGGGCTCTGGCGGGGGCGGTGACGCGGACCGAGTACGCCCGGCGGAAGCCGCTCGCCTACGCTGCGGCGGTCACGGAGGGTCTGCGCCGCGCGCTGGACGGCGATGCGGCGTACTCGGGGCTGATGACGAAGAACCCGCTGCACACGGACTGGAGCACCGAGTGGCTCCACGGCGGACTCCACACGCTCGGCGGGCTCGAGGAGGCGCTGGACGGCAGTATGCCGCCTTCGCGCTGGCGGGAGACGAAGCGGTTCCGCACCAGCATCACGGGGCTGGGGCGTAACTGCTCGATCTTCGAGACGGCCCGGACCTGGGCGTACCGCGAGGTCCGCCACCACTTCGGCAGCCCCGACACCCTCCACACCGCCATCCATACGGAAGTACACACCCGCAACGCCGAGTTCGCGGAGCCGCTGCCGGCCGTGGAGGCGCGGGCGATCGCCAACAGTATCCACCGGTGGATCACGACCAGGTCGAGGATGTGGAAGGACGGAGCGGCGGTCTACGAGGCCACCTTCGTCGCCATCCAGTCCGCCCGCGGCAAAAAGGGCGGCGCCAAGGGCGGGAAGGCTTCCGGGCAAGTACGAGCTGCGCGCCGGGACGAGCGCACCGCCGCCGTGCTGGAGTACATGAGGGGGAGGTCGTGACACAGGAACCCAACCGTGAACGCCGTACCGTGACGGCCCGTGAGCTCGCGGACCGATTCGGAGTGTCCCGACGGACGGTGGTGCGCATGGTCGCTGAGGAGCGCGGGGCGTACGAGGGCCGGTCCCGGCAGCGACGGGACCGGATCGTCGAGTTGCACCGGCAGGGGCTGAAGGGCTACGAGATCGCGCGCGAGCTGAACGTTTCCGCCGGTCTGGTCTCCACCCGGCTCAAGGAGGCCCGCTCAGCCGGTGCCGACCTCACCCGCTACGCCGCTGCCGGTGAATCCCACGAGCAGGGCCAGGTGTAGCGAGCCTGCCCGGGTCAACCCCCGGCGCGCTCCCTGTGAATGTTCTGGATCGTGCGTGCACTGTCGATCTGCGAGCGGATCATCGTGTCGAACAGGGCTTCCAGGTCGCCGTCGGGTCCGGCGTTCGCGGCCAGCAGCGAGACGACCTGGCCGGCGAGAACGGTGACCATGTCGGCCGTCTCCACGGGACCGCGGACCTCGATCAGCTTGCGCACGGCGTCGTCGATGCGGTCCAGGGCCTTCTCGTCCTGGAGCAACAATCCGAGCTGCTCGGCGAGGAACATCCGGACGACCGCCACACCGTCGGCCAGGGCGGTGTCCACGTTGAAGTCGACGCGGGCCTTCTGCGACTCCTTGAGCACGGCCGCAGCCGTGTACGTCTGCGGCTCCGGGAGGAGGCCCTCCTTTTGCCACTTCTCGTACGGGACGGGGCCGACAGCGTCACGGCGCGCACGGTGTTCGCCGGTCGGGTGGCCGCCTGCGGTGCGGCAGGCCCGCCCTCCGGCTGCCTTGCAGGTCGGGCACTCGACACGGCGCATCCATGAACGCACGAGACCCACCTCCGCGTCGGAGCGGAGGTGACGCCGCCACTCGCCGCCCCACGGAATGCTCTGCGAACCGTTCTCCACGCCCACTGCCCCCTGAGTCCGGTGATGTGCGCCCCCGTCGGCGCCGTGATGATGACCGTACCGGCGCAACCGCCCCTCAGCAGCCGATCGAGGGAATACCGTCCAGCCGCTCTCCGACAGGAACTATCGGGCTGTCTCTACTGGGGAACGGCGGTGGTGGCTGCTCATGTTGCGGGGCGCGTGCCCGGTGTGACGGGGGCGAGGTCGGTGAGGGAGTCCGGGTCGGTGGTCCACTCGGTGCCTCCGCCGGGCGGGTGGAGCCAGGCCACGACGCGGGACCGCTGGTCGCTATCGGGCGCGATCGCGCGCAGCGTTCCACGTCGGCCGATCGCGGTGTCTTCGACGTCCAGGCCGAGCCAGGGGTGATCGTGGTGGAGGAGGCTCACCGGACCGCATTGCCGGTTGCCGCATCCGGTTCGGTCCGCGTCGTGTCGGCAAGACGGTCCAGGCACTCGTACAGGGCTCGGACGAGGCGGGCCCGGTCCTGGACACAGTGCATGCTGCCCTCGAGCCCGGCCGACAGATGCTGCTCGGTCTCCCGCAGGACCCGGTCGGCCGGCCCCCGGGCCGGGTCTTCCCCGGGCAGGCCGCCGGCCGCGCGGCGGACGTCGCCGGAGACCGCCCGGGCGGCGCCGGCCAGCTGGAGCGCGATCTGCTCGTAGTCGCGGGGGGCGAGGTCCGGGTCGTTGTTCCACGCGAGGACGGCGGTGACCAGGGCCTCGTGCGGAGCGCGGTCCAGAGGGAGTTCGGCCTCGATCAGTCCGTGAGGGTCGTGCAGGACCGTGTATGTGCTGCTCATCAGGGGCCTCGCGGGGTGGGCGCCGGTCGTAGTCGGCGGTCTCGTTCGTCGTACGCGGACCGCAAGGCGACCATAGCGGCGGGCGGGATGCGGTAGGACTGACCGTGAGTACGGGTGTGAGGGAGCAGGGCGACCGGGGAGCAGGGCGGTATGGGCAGGCCGCGACGGACTTCGGCAGGTGCCGTCACCGGGTTCGTGCTGCGCCTGGTCCGCGAGTCCGTCCCCGTGACGCAGGCCGGTCTGGCGGAGGTGCTGGGCGTGGACGTGGACACGCTGCAGGGCTGGGAGTCGGGGCGGCGGCCGCTGGCGAATATGCGGGCCGGGGCGTTGCTGGAGCTGCGGCGGCGGCTTCCGGCGCTTGGTGCGGATGCGGGGCTGGTGATGTGGCTGGAGGCGGCGATGGACGCGGACCGGATTCTCGCGGCCGCTCTGGACGGTGGGGCGGGCGGGCCGCACCCGCTGGCGGGGTGGGTTCACACCCGGGACACCGCGCACATGCTGGCCTGGGCGCTGAACGGTACGACGCCACCCGCACTCGCTGGGCGTCTCCCCCGGCCGCGGGCCGGGCCGGCTGCTGCCGCGCCGCGGCTGGCGAGGGCGGGGTGCTGCTGCACCGCCAGGCGCTCTATCTCGCTTCGTACGACGGGGGGCCGGACTCGGCCGCGTGGACGGCGCACACCCTGCACCGGGGCCGTGACGTCCTGGTCCGGCGGGGCTGGTCGCCGTACTGGGCCGGTGCCCGGTCGACCGCGACCGCGCTCGCCCGTCAGGGCGACCCGCAGCCGCTGCTCGACTTCATCGACCGCGCGCTCGCCGACGACGACACCGCCGAGGCCGCGAACCTCAACTACTGGGCGCTATGGCTCGGGGCGCTGCCGGTGCCGCAGCCGGACGACGCTTTCATGCGCGACCGGGAGTTGTCGGGCTGGGATCCGGTGACCCTGCTGCGGGGCCTGGCCCGCAGCCTGCACCTCGCGCCGAACTATGCCGACCTGTACGCGCACTCCCTGTGGGCCCTGGTGTCGGCGTTCCCGTGGCTGCCCCAGGCCGCCGGCCCGCTGTCCGGCCCGCTGCGGGAGCGGACCGGACAGCTCCTGGACGGGGCGGCGATCTCGGCAAGATCGCGGCGGGAACTCGCCCGCGTCCATTACGTTTTCGATCACACCCGCTGACACCGGAGGACCGTATGGCCGACGACACCGCCCGGGGCACCGCGAGCTTCATCTCCGAGATGGGCGTCTTGAAGAGGGTCGCCAGGACCGGCTGGTGGTTCACCGGCAACAAAGCCCCCGAGTCGGTGGCCGAGCACTCCTTCCGGGTCGGGGTGATCGGCTCGGTACTCGCCATGATGGAAGGCGCCGACCCGGCCCGGGTCGCGCTGCTGTGCCTGTTCCACGACTCCCAGGAAACCCGGGTCGGGGACATCCCCCACATCGGACGGAAGTATCTGAAGGCCACCCCGAACCAGGAGGTGACCGCCGACCAGGTCGCCAACGCCCACCCCGCCGTACGAACCGGCGTCCAGAGCGCGGTCGACGAGTACGAGACCGGCGAAACCCCGGAAGCGATCATCGCCCGCGACGCCGACAAACTCGAATGCCTCATCCAGGCCGTCGAATACCGGGAACAGGGCTACAGCCTCACCCAGAACTGGATCGACACCAGCCTCGCCTCCCTCAGGACACCCTCCGCAAAAGCCCTCGCCGACGCCGCCCTGACCATGCCATCGCTGGAATGGCAGAACAACTTCCTGCCCTGACCGACGGGGCAGCTCCTGGTCCGCCCGGGTGAGCATCGGCCGTGGCGAAGGAGCCCGGGTCGATCTCTCTTCTAGCGTGCGGCCATGAAACACACCCCGATGCCCGAGCCGCTACGGCAGGCAGTGCACCAGCTCGTCTCCGAGGCCGTCCTGAACTGCCAGGACGTCCTCAGCTACACGGAGCCGCGCCTGGCACATGACTGGAAGCGGATGACCCTGTACCGGGCCACGGACGCCTCCGACACCCTGGACATGGCCTCCATGCTGATCGCCGCGTACTGCCAGCAGCACACCGACATCTCCCCAACCACGCTCGCCTCGTACCTGCAGACCCGGCAGCAGTACAGCCGGGCTGCCGGTCCGCGGGAGTCGGACCGGCAGGAAGTCGCCGGGATGCTTGGTGCGCCGGCTCCGCCCGATTCCGACGCACCCGGGCAACAGTCATACCGAGATGGCCGGGCGTACGCGGGGAACGGGCTGATGGCCGTACCCGACGAGCAGCGGCTGTTCACCGAGGCGTGTCTGCACGGGCTGCGGGCCCGGCTGTCCGACGACCTCGACTCACTGGACAGCTACCTGCCACCCCAGGTGGCGCGGCTGGCCCGCAAGGTCGCCGAAGCTCTCGACGTGCCGGAGCTGGCCACCACGTAACCCCGTAGGGCGTGCGGCTGGTCAGAGCGCGGGCCGGTGGCGGCCCCGGCAAGGGCGACGTGAGCCTCCTGGCCGGGATCGGCCTGCCGGAGGCTACTGCGTCAGCGCGGTTAGGGCCTGGTCGGCCATCTGGACGCCCATCGTGGCCGCAATGGTGGTTCCGGTCTCCAGGAGACGGTCCTTGATCTGGGTGGCGAACTGGCGGAGGCGGCCGGGCTCGGGGTTCTGGGAGGTGGCCTCCGCGTGGAGGTCTTCGGCGACGCGCTCCAGTTCCACTCGGTCCTCATCGGACATATCCAGGGTGGTACTGACCTGGCCGATGTATCCGGCGAGCTGGGCGAACGGCGTCGGGTCGACGCCGCCGTTGTTGAACTGGGTGAAGTTCTGCTGGTCGCCCATGATGACGCCCTTGGCGTTCGGCATGTAGTTGTTGTACGTGGTGCCGGTGCGGGGCTGGTTGACGTGGTCCTGCACGGTTCCTCCTGCCAGGGCGCAGTTGACGCCCCGGGGCGTGATGGCGATCGCCGCAGGGTCGGTGTCGATGTGCTCGATCAGCTGGTACTGGGCCAGGTAGGCGAGCGTTTCGTGGAGTTCGGTGCCGGTGATGTCGGATCCGGCGAAGTAGGCGGCGGGTGAGGTGAGGAACAGGGCCGGGTCGACGGGGGTCTGGTCTCCGGCGGTGTCGAACAGCCACCGGTGAAAGGCGTCCATGGTGTGCCGGAGCCGGGCGGCGCGGTCTTTCTGGAGTTCCTTCAGCTGGCGCACGGCGACGTGGCCGGCGTCGGTGAGCCGGATGTGCGTCCTGCGCCCTGCGGAGGGGAGGATCTGCACCAGGCCGTGCTGGTCGAGCTGGAGGGCGAGTACGCGCGGGTCCTCGTCCTCGATCTGGTGTTCTCCGACGAAGGCGGCGACGTCGGCATATCCCGAGTTCAGCTTCGTGCGGTCGTCCAGCCACATCAGAAGCCGGGCCAGGCACCCGCTGGTCACCTCGCCTCCGGGCACCGCGCCAGTGTTGGCTTCAATCTGGGCAGAGATACGAGGCGGGTTCCGCCGTTGCTCCCGCTCCAAGCTCTTGTTGGTCTCTTTGACGAGGTTCCTCGCCCATTTGTCGATGTCACGCTTGTTGATCCCGCTGCGGGCCACATTGCCCTCCTGTCACGCGTACCTGGGCTAAGGGTACGGAGGGGGACCGACAGCGAGGGTGCCTTGTTCCGGTGTTCCGGCCGTCGCCGAGGCGGACGGCCGAGGAAGCCCGCCACGGTCAGTCAGGTTCCGGCAGAGGCCGACCGGGCACCGTGCGCGAAAGTGCCGACGGGCGTCCGATCCATGCGCGGTGGTGGGATACGACGTGGAGCCCGTCTCGGAGGCGGCCGCGCAGGACGCCGACGCGGGTACGGCCCTCCAGGACCTGAAGCCCATGTTCGGACGAGTCCAGGAGCCGCCGGTCGATCAGGAGGGGCTGGCGCAGCCAGGTCCCGTGGTCTTCCCAGTGCCGGCCGATTTCCGCAGGGCGGACCGTGACCCAGTGGACCGGGTTCTCGGCATAGGTCTCGATGCAATCGGCTTCGGACGCGCCGGTCGGCATCGTGGTGAAGTCGGCGGCCGGGATCGTCTCCTCTGTCCAGGTGATCTCCCGCAGGTCGATACCGCCGTAGTCGCGCAGGAAGAGGTCGTTGTCGCCGTGGTCGAAGAGGAACTGTTCGAGGACGTCGTCCGGCCACTGCAGTGGAGCCACCGTCGGGTCGACGCGGAAGGAGTCGTAGCCGTAGCTGAGGCCACCGGCACGGCGTCGGGCCATGAGCAGGCTGAGGTCTTTCAACTTCATGCCGCTAGGTGTACCGCAGAATCTCGGCTCCGTTCCTCCTGCTCCGGTCGAGCTAAAAACTGAAGCACGCGGTGTTGGGCCCGCAGAACCGCCGGATCGGGCGCCTACACGAGCCGGCCCTGAGGACTTCGATCCTTCAGGGCCGCACTGGCGTCCTGCGTAGTGGTTCAGGATCGGTTGTCGACGGTGACGAAGCCCGTGTCCTCAGCCGCTCATGCACTCCTTCCCGCACCGGCTCCACTACGGCCTTGCCGGGCCCATGTTCTTCGCGTTCGGCTGAGGCCGCTGCTGCACCTCGGTGAGCAGCGACGTATGCCCAGCGCACCAGCCAGCGAACCAGTCTGGGACAGCTCCGTTTCCTTGCGCCGTACGCAGTTCATTGAGGCTGAAGGGCTCTGCACCCGAAAGGACCCTGCGGCCGGGGCCGTTGGTCCGTGTGGCCCTTACCCGGGCAAACCACTCTTGCCCACGGACGAAGTCAACACGCTTGTGGAAAGGATGCAATGTAGGCTCCGCGGCCTCGAAAAGGGCACAGCATGCCCAAATGAGGGCATCACGGAGGTCGCGGTTCTCGATCATTGCAGCGATCCGGTCGGGGGCTGGCGCAGCGGTGTCCTCGCCGTTGTGCGCGAAGACCTTTTGGAGGAATGTACCGCTGACTCGAGGCAGAACGACTCTTGTCCACGCGCCGAAGGATGCTGCGATATTCCCTGCGTCCTCTTCCCCTGTCTCAGTGAGGAGCTCTTCCAGGTCGAGGAGCAAGGGTCCCGGGACCGTCTCACCGAAGGCTTGGAATCCCAGAACCCATTCCAGGGTATTCCCAAGATTTTTAAACTCCACCATCGAGTTGCGCAACAGATATGCCATGGAAGGCGGATCCTTATGAGGACGCCCTGTAATACCTGACGCCACCTCGTACATCTGTTGATCCCATTGCGGATCGAACATGAGCGCCTCGCCACGCCAGTAGAAGCGGGCCCACCGGGCCAGTGCTGCGAGAGCGCCGTGGGGGTACTCGTGGAGCTTGGCAATGAACCTGTTCCTGGGGTCTCTGGAAAGCTCAAACACCGCTAGGGCCGTGTCATGGTCCCATTCCGGGCTGCTGCTTCCCCAGGCGGCCAGGAGTGCATCGAAGATGTCATCTGTCGCCTGAGGGGGAAGGGGCGCTGCGTTCATGACACGCAGACTCAGGGAGAGGTATCTTTTCGACGACTGCCAGCTGCTGCTCTTGGACCGCGCCATGAGGTCGGTGACGATGTCCCGCGCACCGCCGTCGTACTTGTCGTCGGCACACTGAAAGATCACATCTGCCAGGACCGAGCTAGTGTCTTTCTCATAGGCCCGCACCATCTCGTCGACCACTTCATCGAGTGACCGCGCGCGCCGTACGAGGGCCTCTGCCGCGAAGTACTCCATGAAAGTGCGGTGCGTAAAGCCGAACAGACGGTGATCGACAGAGTCCGTGCCCTGGTAAGACAGGAGCCATGCCCGGTCCGCGCAGAAGTCGAGGAAGTTCTGGGCGCGAGATCGGGCATCGACCTCGTCGACCGAGGCAGTGTCGGTGAAGAAGGTTGCGATCAGCTTGCGCAGCTGCCCTTCTTGCACTCCAGCCTGAGCGGTTTGGCTCTTGTAGAAGAAGAGCGCGAGTTCCTGCATCAGACGGGTTCCGTACTGGCGGTGGTCCATCGGCTGCTCGATATGACGCATGGCGTCCCATCGCTGAAACAGCAGATCGGCACAGGCTTCGTACACCGTGCGCCGGTTACGCGGAATGTATCCGCGGGCCCGGTAGAGGGCGCACAGCAGGGAGAGCATGAGGGGGTTGGTCCGGACATCGGGTACGTTCTCGGTCTCCCGCAAGAATGCCAGGCGGTCCTGCTCCGATCGTTCGGTGGCCGCGAACCATTTCTCCGTGTACTGGTCTACCTGCTCCACGGAGAAGTCGTCCAGCTCATATATTTCGAAGCATCTGGTATTGAAGGGTGCTTTGTTGTAGCCGACCCTGCGGGCTGTCACGAGGACCGGGATCAACGGGTACCGATTGGCGAAGGCCTCTATGGTCTTGACGAAGGTCGTTCGCCGTCCGACGTCCACAATCTCGTCGATGCCGTCGAAGATCACGAATGAGCGGCCGAGGGTGGCCAGGTCCCCAATTTCTTCATCTGTCACCTCCAGTTGGAGGTTCTCCCGGAGGGAGCGTGTGATCGCCGACAGGATGTAAACTGCTCCCTCAGTGCTCTTGACGTCCTTGCAGGACACAACGAGAGGGGCATAGGCTGAGCCGGAACCAGAGCACGAGAGCTGGTGGACAAGGTTTTGCGTCATAGTGCTCTTGCCTACACCTGGATTTCCAAGGACCACGCAGCGCGGACGGTTAAGAGACGAAACCAGGAAGGAGTCATCACAAAACTCCTCAGAGTTTCGCTTTCGCAGGTTCCGCTGCACGTACAGCACTTCGTGGTCGAAGCGCGCCGTCTCGGCCGCGTGGCTGAAGGTGTGGGCAAGACTTAGTTCGGCGTATCGGCGCTCCGATGCGACTCTGATGTCTGCAAGGACTTCACGAGCCCGCTTGGTCCGAGCCGAGGACCCGAGAATTTCCACGATGTCGCGGAAGGCTGCGTTGGGAGGGGCCTCACCCCCTGACACCTGCGGTGCGGTTCCTAGGTAGGCAGTGACCTTTTCCAAGTCTGCCGCGCTAAGCACGTCCCTGATGCTGTCGTCTCTCGGGAAGACGCTCTCCATGTACGAGATGACAAGCTGCCAGAGCGCGCCCGCGAGGCCAGCCCAGTTGTAACCGTGTTCGTCGCAGAACTCCTCGGCCCGGACCGTGAAGGTGTTCTCGTACTCCTGGGAAAGATCCGAAAGCTCTCGGTGGGATCGCAGGCCGAGTCGGGCGATGAACAGAAACTGCGACAAGGCTACAATCTCGGGCTGTTCAAGGAACTGCGAAACCTGAGCGACCTGGTCTTGGGTGAGCAGGGCGATCATCTCACCGCTCTGATCTTGGAGGACGAGGGCCCCTCGTTCGTCGGACTCCTCCGACCAAGGTGGCGTCGGTGTTTCCCCAGTCACCGGCGCCGACGACCTTGCCACGAATGCTGCTGCTACGCGTCCGACCACGCTGCCCACCAATACCGGTTCCATTGGGTCCCCTCCCGCAACCTGTCCCACATCCTCGCAGAGGGTTCCTACTCCTCTGGCCCTGTTCTTCAATGCCCGATGGGTGGGAACGCCCACGACGACTGGTGCATGAACATGACCGCGGTGCCGCCTCCGGGCTCGTACATGGGTGACGTTCGGCCGGCCGGACAGAACCGGCCGATCCCGAACGCCAGCACCTCGGCGGTCTCCTCCACCTGCCGGTCGAACCTGCTCTGCCCCACGGCTCCCGCCCCTTCCACCCGTACCCAGGGGTTCCGAGCACCAGATGCCCGGAACCGGACACGACCGCAAAAAAGCTGACCTGTGCATAGATTTCTGCGCCTACCAGGTCACTTGTGGATGTATGAAGCCAGTCGGAACGAGCAGGGCGACGGCGGCTACGGTGAGGGGGAAATGCTGGGCTGAGCAGGGAGAACGTGGTGTCCGGGGTGTGGGGGCGGCTGTGTGACTGGGTCGAGAAAGACGTGGTCTGGGTCCACCGGGGCCGGATCACCGACGGCCGGGTCACGCTCGACATGCGCCTGGCCGACGGCCTCGACCCCGATACACCGGGCGGGGACGGACGGTGGCTCCTGAGCCGGGACGCCGCCCCGCTCCGGATCGGTGACGACCGCCCCGACCTGACCGGTGTCCTCCCGGCGCCGGTCCCGGCTGGAGCCCGGTGAGGTGGTGGAACACGTCGGCGCAGTGGGTCACCGGGATCCGGCTCGGCAACATCGAAGGCCAGCCGGTCGCGGTGAACGAACCCTGGCTCGCCCGGCTCCCCGACGGCTACCGCCTCGAAGGCTCCCCCGGCCACCCCGCCCTGCGGATCATCAGCCCCGCAAACCCCGGCACCGTCCGCACCTCCGGACCCGGAGCTTCGCCGGGGACCGTCGTCGGCGTTACGGTCCCCCTGACCATGTATTCCGTACGGACCTGAAAGGCACCGGGCGACACCACAGGCTCTTCGTCTCCAGCACCGGGCACGGACTGGACCCGCCCCTTCCCGCTGGGAGACCGGGACGGTGGAGGCTGCTCCTCAGCCGGGCCGGGGCCGCCCGGCGAGGCTGAGGTGATCAGGAAGCGCGCTCGATGGTGACGGGGACTTCCAGCGGTACGGTCCACTCACTGCCCTTCGACTTGGCAGTGATGCTCAGACGTAGCGGCTCGTTCTCGTAGTCGCGGAGCCAGTCCGGGGTGCTGGCCGCCGACCAGGTCGGCGGGGTGGTGGGTGTCAGGCCGTATTGCGTCCATTCGCCGACCGCGAGGCGCTGCGGGGCGACCGTTCGGCCGGTGTCGTCGCGGCCGTCCGCGCTGAACTTCCACCGGCCCCAGATGTGCGCGCGGACTTCTTCGGGAGTCGGAGTGCCCGCGAGCCTGGGCCCGTTGCCGCGGTGCGGGTTGTCGTTGCGCAGGGACGCGGTGATCTCGATGGTGCCGTGGGACAGCAAGCCGCGCGGGCCTTCGAGGCGGACCCGCAGCATGGCGGTGGAGCGGGCCTCGTTGGCCACGACCGTGCAGCGGAAGACGGGGGTGAGGTCGGTGTGCAGGCGCTGCTGCTCGATCCGGGACAGGGTCTGCGCGGCCCCGTTGGAGTTGCGTGCCGCCTTCCAGGAGCCGATGGCAGCAATCGCGGCGACGACCGCAACGCCCAGCGCCAGGGCCGCGATCGTGTCGGTGGTGGTCATGGGGCTGGACGCTATCGCCACGCCCGTCCCTTCGTGGGCGGGATGGTCGATGTGGTGTGCGCTCTCGCACCGGTCAGGGTGTGTCGCCGGAGTAGTAGAACCGGCAGACTATCCCGGGACCCGGCGTACGGGGTCCGCCGGGCCGCGGATCGTGCAGCGCCCGCCCACCGGGCCACCGTCCCAGCTCGGTGGCCAGAGACGCCCCGTCGTCTATCTCCCCCGGCCGCCAGCCGGTGATGTCGAGCAGCAGACCGTCCAGCGGGCCGCCGACCAGGACGGCGTAGATCCGGTGCGGCAGCGGACCGGGGTAGGGATGGTCATGCTCCGCGCCGTAGACCCGGCCGTTCAGCAGCTCCTCGTCACCGTTCATACCGCTCAGGGTCCCTGCCGGCACTGACAACGGTCCCTCCTCCGGGAGGTAGGCAGGCCCCCCGGAGGCTTGCCCACTTCTACCGGCGGCGGAACCGGCGACGGTTCTTCCTCACCTCCGCCTCGGCCGCCTCCCGCGCCGCGGCTTCCTCCGCCTCGCGCCGCGCGACGCGTTCGGCCTCGATCCTGGCGAAGTACTCGGTCTGGCAAGGCCCGCACAGCCCGTCCGTCTCGCTCCGCGAGGAGTACTGCCGGACCGACTGCCAGCGGTCGTCGGTGAACTTCGCTCCGCAGGTGGTGCACACGGGCCGCCGCGTCTCCCGCTCCGCGGCCTCGCGCTCCGCCCGGCGCCGCCGGGCCCGCTCCCGCTCGACCCCGTACAGCCGCTCGCCGTCCAAGTTGTCCAGCGCCTCGGACAGCGTCTGCCACCCCTCGCGGCCGAGCCTGCGCCACACCTTCCCGGCGGCCCCGGCCGGGTCGGCGGTGATCCGCTCCAGCTCGGTGACCACCACGGGCACCGCCTGGTGGTAGTCGACCGCCGTGATCCCCTCGCCGCTGCCCGGGTACGGCGTACCGGCGAAGTAGCGGCGCGCGGCCTGCTCCAGGCGCCGCATCCGGCTCTCACGCTGCGCGGCGGTCTTCCCCGTGAACACGAACGCGACCGGGACGTAGCCCTCGTGGCCGGTCGCCGGGTAGATCCGGGGCCACAGCCGGAAGTCGTGCACCCTTATTCCCCCGAAAGCGCGTGCCGCCCGCTCGTTGTCCGGGTCGGCCTTCGGCGCCAGGAGCCCGAACCAGTCGCTGTAGCGGCGCACCTTGTCGACAAGTTCGTCGACGGGCTCGTTGACGCGGTCGACCTCCAGGAGCATCGCGGGCACCCCGGCGTCCGGGGCCCGCATCGTCAGGTCGGCGTACTGGGTGTACCCGTACGGAAGACGGTGGGCGATCTCGGTCTGCCAGGACAGCGGCGTGCCGAACCCGGCCCCGGTGAGCACAGCTGCGGTCGAGGTGACGGCGGCGGCGTGCTCGTCGTAGCCGTCGTCCTTCACCGGCTTGCCCTTGGCGTCGAGGCGGAGCTTGCGCAGCGCGGAGATCCTCACCGACTTCGGCAGCAGCGTCTTGGCTTCCTTGTGGCCCTTCTCGGTCAGCACCCACAGCTTGTGTCCCGACTCCAGCCGCGTCTCCTCCCGCACCAGGCCCGTCTTCTCCAACACCTTCAGGGTGTCCCTGGTGCACCGGTCGTGCCGGTCACCGGGCCGCAGCATCCGCCAGAGCTGATCGGCGGTAGCCCGCTGGAAGATGCCCAGAGCCCTCAGCACTTCCTTGCGTCGTGCTCCGGTCGGCTTCCAGACCTGTGTCGGCCTAGGAGGGTTGTCGAACGCGTCGGCAGGCCCTGACTTCCTGGGCTGACCTGCGCGGATGCGGCCGTCGTCCGAATTGGCCGTGGAGGGGGCGGTGGAGGGGGCCGGCGGGGCCTGATCGACGCCGTCAGCGGGGCTACGGTCGGCCGGCTCGTGCGGCTCGAAGGCGAGGTCGGGGGTGAGGTCGGCGGGCACGGGGTCCTCGGATTCTCCGGCCTGCGGGCCGGGTCGGCAGTCGTCCGGCCCGTACGCGGGTGTGTGTACGGGCCGGGGCCACCGTCGGAAGCACCCCCTTGTCCGCGGTCTAGCCGTCCCCGTATCCGCTGTCCGATTCCTCCTTGACCACCCCTATTTCGTGCAGGTTTGTCCGTGGCCGACGCCACATCTCCCGGCTGGAGTTCAGCGGGCGGGCCGGGTGCTGGACGGCGAGGCTCCGAACCGCCAGTCCAAAGGCTTCTGCGCGCGGTACGTATCGCCGCTCTCGATCCGGGCCTTGTTCCGGGCGAACTCCACTCCGCCGCCGACAGCTTCCGAGGGGCGCAGCCAGGGCGCCCCCCAGCCGTCGGCGACCTTCGTGATGACCTCGCCCTTGCCGTAGTCGTTGAAGCAGGCCGGGCAGGTGCCGCCGTACGGGGCCCGCAGCGCCCCGCGCGGCAGCGGCACCGCCTTCTTGGCCGCTGTCTTCTTCGCGTCCGGCTCCCCGCCGCCCGCCGTCTTCTTCGCCACCTGCGCCCGTTTGATCGCTTCGCGCTGCGCCTTGCCGGGCCGCTTCTTCGACTGCTTGGCCCGGGCCGCCTTCGCGGCCTTCTGTGCCGGGGTCTGTCCCACGCCCGGGATCGTAGAAGCCGACGTCGGCAGCCGACCCGCGCCACACGCACCGGCCGTCCCGGGGGCGGTGGCGCGCGGGCGCGGACCGGGGCGCGCACGGTGCGTTGAGGTGCGGACGATGGAACGCACTCCCCCACCCGTGGAACGCACCGAGTGGACTCCACCCGGACCTGGTGCGCTTCGCGGTGGCCTCCACTCTCCACTCGATGCCGACGATGCCCGAACACTCCCACCCGGTGGAACGCACCGCGATACGGCAACGCACAGCATCCTCCGCACCGCGCGCCGCCCTTACGGACCGTGATGGTGCGCGGTGCGCAGGGAGGGAGAGATCTCCCCTCCCGCGCACCGGGCATCAAGGGCACCGTGCTGGGCGTCTCCGTGGTGGTAGCGGAGTGTGTCAAGGGGAAACGTCGAAGATCACGCCGAAACTCGTGGGTGGACAAGGGTTGCTTTCCATCCGATGGGCTGGACGGAATCCAGCGGCAGACCCGGTCAAGGGGGGTGTATCGGGTACACCGCATTCGATGCACCGTCACCCTCTGTACACACATCGGGTGGAGCGGGCGGGAGTGGTGGCCACTCCGGCGCGCGGCCGTGGAACGTGCGGTGCGGCGTACCGATGCGGTGGTGCGGTGGGTGGGAGTGCACGGCATCGTCGGCGGACGCACCGGTGCACCCGATGCACCACACCACCGCACCGGATGCCGGGATGTTCCGCACTCCCCCACCGGGTGGAGCGCACCGAGTGGACCGGCCGGTCCGCACCACCGTGGACTCCACTTCCCTCCGTGCACGGCGCGCGGTGGAGTCCATCGTGTCCACTCACCCCCGGCGGCGGTCCCGCCCTGCACGCCACGGGTTCGGCCGGCCGCCGGGGTACTGTCGGGAGAACCGGCGCCGGACCGGCGGCGGGGGTCCGGCGCCGGGTACAGCGCGGCACGGAGCCGGGACGCGTCGGCGAGCTGCTTCAGGCGCTCGATACGACGGTCCAGCTGCTCGGCGAGTAGTTGCGGGTACTCCGGCGTGATGCGGGGCGGGGTCGGGTCGGCCATGCGGGGCTCCGGTACTCAAGGGTGTTCGGTTCCCGTACCCTCGCCGCTCCTGGATAGCCGCGCGGGCGGCCGGTCGCGTTTCGGCGCCCGGCACCGTGACTTCACCGCCCGTCCCGCCGTACGGGGCCGCACGGCGCTTCACGGCCGAAGGCCCTGGCCTTGACCGGACTCAGGGTTGGGCTGCTGGCGCTGCTGCTCGTACTCCTGGCGGTGCCGGTCGACCGGGCCGGCCGTAGCATCGGGCGGGGGTTCGTTGTCCTCGTAGGCGCGGCGGCGGGCGTCGGCGGCTCGGGTGAGGGCGGCGAGCCGGTCCAGGTTCTCCGGTGTGCGCAGCCACGTCGCCGGGTCGGTCGTACGGCCCTGGAGGTACTCCTCGGGCATCGCGGCCCGCTGGTGGGCCTGTACGGCGGCGGCCCGCTGCGCCGGGGTCAGGGCAGTGCCCCGGCGGGGGGGGTCGACGGCGTGCGGCGGGACCTGGTCGTGCTCGCCCTCGTCGAGGTCGCGGGAGTCGGCGGATGTCGAGGAGGCCGAGGTCGTGGTCGTCGCCCCGGTGGCGGTGCCGGCCCGGATACGGGCGTCGCGGATCGCGCCCTGTACGGCAAGGCTGGCGAGGCGGGCGCGTTCGTAGCGGGAGGGCTCCCTCGGCGGTGCGCCGTCGGCGTCGGCGATCCACCACCGGTCGGGCACCGGGAAGTCGGCGGTGTACCTGACCCGGTCCGGCGCCGGGGCTTCGCGGCCGGGCTGCGGCACGGTGATCTGACGGGAGTGCCGGGAGAGCGCCGCGTCGGCGATGTAGTCGTCCAGGCCGGGCGGGGCCGCGCGGCCGCGCAGGGTTTCCATGAGGTGCCGACGCGCTTCGGCCAGGACGTGGCGCCGGGCGAACTTCTCCCTCACGGTGAAAACGACCGCGGCGACATCCACGGCTGCGAGCGCGGTGTCCACGACCGGGCGCACCCTCGCCCGGATCACCGCCGCGGCCGCGCGGCAGCGTTCCAGTAGTCCCTCGACCATGGCTTTGCCGAAGTTCAGGATCGTGGACGCGCGCCACCACGCGAGCAGCTGTTCCAGCGGGCGGGGGGTCTTCTTGTCCGGGCGGGTGTCCTGCGCCGCCCACCACCCCAGCCCGTGCCGGGCCCGCTCGTCCGGCAGCCGCCCGTGCTCCTTGACGTACTGGTCGGTGATCGTTTCCAGGGCGTCCTCGATCCGCTGACGGCGGGTCGACTTCCACTCGATCAGCCCGGCGTCCACACCGGCTATCTCCATCACCGGCCGCAAACCTGGCGTCACCTCACGAGGAACCGTCGCCAGACCCAGCGCCTCGCACACCTCCGTGGTCATGGTCAGGGTGTAAAGCGTCCCTGCGGCCACCGTGTGCTGGTAGAGGCGGTAGGTATCCAGCGCGTACCAGGCACCGTCCGGACGCTGTGCCCGGTTCAGGACCAGAAGGTGGTGGTGGAGCAAGGGAAATCCGTCCCGGTTGTCGTAGTGCCGGAATGCCGCGACCACGAGGGCCGGTGTCTTCGCGCGGCCGCGGCCCGACGCCCACCGGGTCTCGGCGACTTCGTCCTCGAGCCAGCGCAGCGCTGCGGCGACGGCCCGTTCGTGGGCCCGCTCGATGACCCGGCGCGTATGGGCGTCGCCCAGCGCCCACAGCACGATCAGCGACGCCTGCGGCCGGAAGGTGAAGTCCAGAGCGAGCAACGGGGTCTGCTCCAGATGCCGCTCGGACACCTCCGCACCCTCGCTCAGCCCGAGCGCGGCCAGACCGCGCCCCCACCACCGTCCCGGCGGGAGCCCGGCCATCTCCTGGGCGTCCTTCAACGACTGGCCGACCGGACGGCGGCCGTCCCCGAACGCCACTCCGCGTATGTAGTAACGCCAGGCGGTACGCCTCTGAACCTTCGCGACACTCAGCATCCCCCCAGCACACACCGGCTCTGACCTGCGAAAAAGCCCGATCCCGCAGGGCGGGAGGGTTCACCGGAACTTCACCGCCTATCCCGCAGGGCGGGAGCCGACGACTCCCCCGCACCTGCCGGCCGGGCCATGCAAATGCTGCGCAGCCACCCGGGGACACACCCCACCGCCTCACGCGTCACGAAACCGGACCGCTGACGGCTTCACCGGTCACCGAGCGCACATCAAGGAACCACTCCCCCACCGACGGCCAAAGACGCCGCCCCTCTGAACCACGTCACCGAACCCTCAGCCCCCCGGCAACCGCCGGGGGGCTTCGTCGTGCTGCCCGCCCGAAGGAGACCCCGGTGCCCACATACGAGACACTCCCCCGCTTCACCACCGACCTCCACCGCCTCACTCCCGAACAACGCAGCCGCTTCCGCCGCGTGGTGCTGGACGCGTTCGTCCCCGACCTGTGTACCGGCCGGGCCTTCCGATCCGGCTTACGGATCAAGAACGTCAGCGGATTCCGCGGCATCTACGAACTCACCTGGTCCATGGGCGCCGGTCCCGCAGGACGCGCGACCTGGACTTACGGACCCGAACGCCGCCCTCGCACTCCGCACGTCATCTGGCGCCGGATCGGGACACACGACATCCTCACCAGGCCCTGACGAGGCCCCGGCACAAGCGATAGGGGCCAGCCCTTCCCGTGTACTGAAAGAACCGGGCCCTATCGCTTCAGTGCGGCTCTACCCGGGAGCTCACCCCGTGCGCAGGTCCTGCCATCCCGTGGGCAGCATGATCCATCCGGATCGGCCCGGGCTGCCGGGCAGCCCGGGGCGTTCCGGCCACCCGATCCTGCCGTACCGCGGAGGCTGGCGTGCGGGTATGGTCCACGTCAGGCGGAGCCGGGGGCGCCGATGCTGGCCCAGTGGGTGCCTTTTCCGATCCAGCGGAAGACTGCGGAGCCGTCGGGGCTCAGGCCGTACAGGTGTTTGCCGTCGGCGGTGAAGGTCTTGCCGGGACCGCCGATCAGGTGCCAGGTGCGGCGCGCGGGATCGTAGCGGTAGAGCTCGCCGGTGCGCGGATTCGTCGCAAACAGGCCCGCCGCTCCGCCGTACAGGGTTCCGGCCGGGCCGCCAGCCTTGGTCCAGGCAACGGCCCGGCCGGTCCACTGGTAGACGCCGGAGCCGTCGGGGCTCAGGCCATAGAAGTGCTTCCCGTCGGTGGTGAAGGTCTTGCCGGGACCTCCGGTCAGGGCCCAACTGCTGGAGCCGGGCAGGTAGCGGTAGACGTTCTTCGTCCTGGGGTGGACGGCCAACAGACCTGCCGGGCCGCCGTGGATGGTCAGGGCGTCGTCCCAGATGCGTGTCCACTGGCGGGGGCGGCCGGTCCACTGGTAAACGCCGGAGCCGTCGGGGCTCAAACCGTACAGCCGCTGTCCGTCCATGACGAAGGTCTTGCCGGGGCCGCCGATCATGGTCCAGACACGCGTCTTGGGGTCGTATCTGTAGATGTCGCCCAATTTCGAATCCGTGACGAACAGGCCCGCGCTGCCGCCGTATAAATGCTTGGCGGGGCCGCCGACCTTGGTCCACTTCGTGCCTCGGCCGGACCATTGGTAGATGCCGCGGCCATCGGCTGAGCGGGCGTACAAGCGCTCGTCGACGGTGACGATCGTCGACAGGCGCAGCGGCTTGGGCTGCGTGGGGGGTGTCGGGGCGGTCGGCTTGGGCTTGGGTGCCGCAGTGACCGTGGGGGGCTGGGGGGCGTGCTTCGGACTGGCTGCGGCAGGGGCCGGATCATCGACGACGTTCCTGTAGCGCAGGGCCGTGTAGCTGGAGGTGGGGTGCCCGGCCAGGCGGGCGTCGTAGATACTGCCGGTGGCCTGGTGGGCGGGGCGGCCCGGGCGGCTTTCCTGGTAGTACGTGAACGTGCCCTTGGCGTGGTCGGCCCAGGCCCCGAACAGCAGCGCGTGCTGTGCCGAGTTGAGCAGGTCACCGGGCTTGAGGTCCGTCTTGTCGATACGGCGCGCCCGGCCGGGAAGGGTGTAGGTGGTCTCGCTGACGGGCAGCTGCCAGGCCATAGAGACGAAGCCGGAGCAGTCTTGCCGGTAGGGGCCGCCAGTCGTGGGGTGGGTCCGCCACTTGCTCTGGCTGTACATCACCTTCTGGTTCACCCATGCCTGGGCGCGCTTGATGATCTGCTCCCGGGTGAGGGGCCCGCCGGGGCGGGCGTTCCTGCCGAGGGTGCCGGTCTCCGTGGCCAGCGAGGCTGCCAGAGCTGCGGTGTCGGGACTGCCCGTGGAGGGAAGGCGGGAACTGGGGGTGGCAGTGAGGCCGACGGTGGCCACGCCGCCCAGGGTGAGCGTCACCCCCAGGGCTGCGAGCGTACGTACATGGAACAAGGGAACCTCCGGCTGTGGACTCGGGCGATCGGTAACGTGTGCCGTACGAGTCGGCGTTGGCGCTTCGGAGCGCCGCGCTCGGGGCATCGTTCGATCACATTGGCCCGGGGGCGAGTTGGTCGAGTGCGGTGGACAGCGAAAGCACAGGTGAGACAAGTGCCATTCGGTGGACAACGCGGGTTGTCCGGGGACAACTCGAAGGGGGCGGAACGTGGCTGCTGGGGGACGTCCGCAAGGAGCGCCTAAGGGGGCGACCGAGGAGGCGAACGCGGTCGTGCAGTTGTTGCGGGAGCTGACTGCGGGCATGGGTGTCCGGGAGCTGGCCGAGCGGTACGGGGGCAGCAAGACTCTGTGGGGCGAGTACCGCTCCGGGGTCCGGCTCATTCCCATGACCAAGCTGTACGGCGTGGTCAAGGACCGGGTCCGTGATCAACGTGGCCGGGAGGCGATGCTCGCCAAGGCGCGCCGCCTGCATGAAGCCGCCGCGACGGCCGAGGCCGCAGGGCAGCCCGCGCCGGGCGTCGAGGGGGCGCTGCGCCAGGCTGAGCTGGACATCGACCAGATGAACCGGGTGATCAGTCAGCTGCTGTCCAAGATCGACGCGCTGGAGCAGGCCGCCGCCTCTGCCGCGCCGGGAGCCGCTGCCTCCGACGAGGCGGCCATATCCGTTGGCCTGCAGCTTGAGGAATTACGCAGCCGTGTTTCCGCGGCCCGCGAGATCCAGCTCGCCACCCGGCAGGCATATGCCGAAGCCCAGCAAGGGAACTGGTCCGCGCCCGACCCGGTTGGCGAAGGCGAGGAGAAGGGCAGCGGCGAGGCAGGTACAGGCCCAAGGAGTGAGGACCTGGTCGAGGACCTCACGCGACTGCACGACCAGGTGGCCCTCCACCAGGATGCTCTGAGTGTCAACGAGAACGCCGCCGGAGCGGTCCAAGAGCCGGACGCATTGACCTCACCCCCAGCGGTCGCGCTCCCGCCCGCCAGCGAGGACGGTGACAAGGAGCGCGAAGGCGGGCACGGGCACGAGGGCGCCGGTACGCAGATCGAGCAGCGCTCGCTGCGCGTACGGCTGGCCGCTCCCGGCGTCCTGCTCGGGGCCGCCGCCTGCCTGATCGGCGGCATCGTGATCGGGCTCAACCACGTTTCCGGGGACCGGGAGTCCGACAGGTCTCTCCGGATGCCGCCGACCGCACCCTCTGCCTTGCCTTCGAGCGCATCCCCGCCCGGTCCGCCTGGCCTCGCCAGCCACCGCCCCACGCCCGGCACCACGCCGGTCCCGGGAAAGCCGACGAAGGTCGCCTCGCCCCCGGCGCGCGCCGACGCCCCCGTGGGCAAGCAGCCACCGGGCACCCTCTACACCGTCTCCTCCGATCGCAAACAGGTCCTGCAATGGACGGCGAACCGGGGGTGGACGACCGTCGGAGGCATCGCCAGACAGGTCTTCGGCGGGCCGGCGGGCATCTTCGCCACCAACCCCGACACCGGGAACATCTACGCGCGCGAGCCCTCAGGGGACTGGAGGCAGATCGGAAATCCCGGTGCGCAGTTCCTGGTCAACGGAGCCTCGCTGTACGCGCTGACACCACCCAAGGACGCGGTAGTCCGCTTCAACGGCGTCACGTGGGACAACATCGGCGACGGAGCCAACGGACTCTTCGCGGGCGGCGCCGGACTGTACGCCACCTTCCCCGGCAAGAACAACGACCTGTACCGCTACAGCGGCTCCGGGCGGGAGTGGACCCTCGCCGGCGGCCCCGGATCGGAATTCGCCATCGGGCCGAACTTCATAGCCGGGCTGGCACCCAACTACAGTCAAGTCTGGTTGGCCGACGCCATGGGAACAGGCTGGCACCAGATCAGCGGCCCGACCACACACATCTATGCCGGGGGCGCGGGCCTGTTCGCCACCTCGCCCACTAACAACTTCCTGTGGAAGTACACCGGCACCCCGCACAAGTGGGTCGCGATCGGTGAGGCGGGCAGCACGCACGTAGTCGACGACCGCTCCGTGTACCGCATCGCCAAGAAGGGCGGCACGGTCGAACGCTGGACCGGTGGCACCACCTGGACCCCGCTCGGCAAGACCGCCAGCGCTCTCGACGCCCACTGAAAAGGGCGAGCACTAGAACTTTGGCCGGTCCGCACACGGCCCGCCGTCCGCGGACAACCCCCCTTGTCCACCCCGCCACCTGCACCTTCGCACCGGTGGACAGCGGACATCCACCGCTGCCGACCAGCGTGGGCCCCGTACCCGACAGCGAAGAGGGGAACCACGATGAAAGCGATGCATCACCATTCACGGCGGGGACGCGCAGAAGCCGCGGGCGGTGCCCGGGCCGAGAAGGGCAGGGTCACCACCCGGCGCGGCAGGAAGGCCGCGGCCTTGGCCGTGGTGAGTGCCGTGTGCGTGGGCGGCCTGGCCTGGGCGGGTGCTTCCGGCGGCACCGGGCAGCCCTCCGCCGGTGCCGGACAGCGTCCCGACACCGTGGCCCCGGCAAACGCTACGGGCGCGACCGACAGGGTGGGGACTCTGGTCGCCGCCGGCCCTGCGGTGTACGCGCTCGCCGAAGACGGGTCCGGGATCTACCAGGCGGCCGAGCGCGACGTGTGGAAGAAGGTGGGCGACGGAGCCCGAGCCCTGTACGGCGGTGGGGCGGGAGTGTTCAGGACTACGGCGGGGGACGGCAGCATCGAGCGCTACCTGCCCGGCGCCGACGGTGCCCCGGGCACATGGGCGCACGTCGGCGGGCCCGGCCTCGGATTCGCCGTCGGCCAGGACCGGCTGTACGGGGTCGGCCTCGACGCCTCGGTGAACGAGTGGAGCGCCGAGAGCGGCTGGCAGAGGATCGGCGAGGGCGCCAAGGAGATCCACGCGGGTGGGGCCGGAGTATTCAAGACCTCCCCCGACGGAAAGATCCATCACTACGACCAGGGCACATGGCGCGAGATCGGCACGTCCGGCGCCGAAGTCGTGGTCACCAACTACCGTCTCTACCGCCTGGCTGCCGATCGCTCGGAACTCCACGAGTGGGCTCCCGGAGGTGAATGGCAGCGCATCGGCGGGCCCTTCGAGCACATCTACGGCGGCGGAGGCCGTCTGCTGGCCGTCGAGAAGGGCAGCGGGGATGTGCTGCGCTACAGCCACAGGGTCAGCGTGACCGGAGACGCGTTCTTCTGGCGGAAGATCGGCGGGCCGGGCGCCACCTTCGTCAGCACCTCCGCCGGCAGCTACGGCGTCTCGCCCGATCGCTCCGCGGTCTTCAAGTACGTCGCGCCCCTTCAGTGGAAGAAGACTGCGGGGACCGCGACGTCCGCTGCCGTTACCAAGGAACAGAAGCTCGCCAAGCTGCGCGGCTTGGTCCAGTTGGGCGATCAGTCGTTCCACGACTGGGCCAGGGCCAACGGCGCCCAGATCGACGGCGTACCTGACGACTACGCCTTCAACTGGACCAACGACGGCTGTTCCAGGTCCTTGGACGCACCGGCCGGGTTCGACTTCAAGGCCGCCTGCATCCGGCACGACTTCGCCTACCGCAACTACCGGGAGGTCCTGGGTGAGGAAGGCTTCCGCAAGGGGGTCATCGGTGTGACCGGTGTCGGCACCGACGGCCCCAAGGCCCAGGCCGACCAGGTGTTTCTCCAGGACATGAAGAAGGAGTGCAACCGCCCGTTCGGCTCCGGCGTGCACGTGCGGGCCCGGCCCGCCTTGATGGTCACGATGTGCGAGAAGGCCGCCTGGAAGTACTTCGGCGCCGTCGCGTCTATGGGATAACCATCCGCATCGACCACAACAGGGCTCAGTCCCTCATCGGCGATGTTCCGCACCCGATACCGAGGGGCAATGCGGGGTGGATGCGCGGCATCGCCGGTGACGATGTCGCGCACTCCCGCACAAGAGGGGGCAGGCCCGGCAGTGACGGCCAGCCTCATCAGGTGGGGGCTCCACTCCCCCGCATTCCGATGTACGTCACTCGCCAAGGCGTGCCCAGTGCCCCGCCCCGGGCCATGGTGAGGGCCTGGTCCTGGCTGCTGCAGACGGTGCATCTACTGCTCGGTCCACGCACACCGGCCGCCCGGGTTCAGTTCGACGGCACCTTGACTGGGTTCCGGCCGGTACGCGGGGCCGGGAGTACGTCGGCGAGGTCGGAGTGGTAGTCACCGAGCCGGACTGGGGCCGACGTCCCGGCAGAATAGTTACCGCCCGTCCCCCGCCCGGCACAGCGGGGTCGAGGTCGTTGGCCGGGCGGACGCGCGACATGGTCCTACGGCCGGACGGTGGTCGCTGGGCAGCCCCACATCATCTGGCGCCGGATCGGGACACACGCCATCTTCACCGGCTCCTGACCACCACCAATGGCGGCCCGCAGGATGGCAGGGATCCTCTTGGAGATATCGACCCTCCGGTAGATAATGTCAATAGGGGGACATATGACACGTCGGCTTCGGCACGTCGGGTTAGTGCCGGTGATGCTGGGTGTCTTGTGGAGGCGTCATGGCCAAAACAAAGATCAACAGCCCCTTCCCCAAGAAGTTCACCGACCGGCAGTGGGCTCGGTTCGTTAAACAAGGTAGAGACTTGGTCGACGAGGAAACCCGGATCCAATTTTCCTTGGGCGACTTGACCCTGAAGATGGTTCCCGTTCGGGCGCCGGGAGGCAATCAGGGGGTCTTCATGGTTCTGGACCGCTTCGCCGATCAGATCGGCAGCAACGTGCACACGTTGATGGATTACCGCCACGTAGCGCATGTGTGGCCCCCTGACCAGCGAGTACGAGGTGTCGCTTGGTCCGTGCACCGCGCCTTCGATGCGCTGGAGGATAGGTTCGACCTCATCCACAACCCTCCGAACGGCGCGGACCGGTGGACCGAGGACGCAGCGCTCAGCCGTGCCGGACGTCTTCCTCAAAGACCGTTGACGAAGGCGGAGAAGCTGGACCGGGTCCGGACCTTGATGCGCGAGAACGAGAACGCGAGCGAAGCGGTGGGAGAGCTGATCCGTCGCCCTGACGTTGCGCACAAGGTCATGGCTGACCCGTCCAACCAGCGCATCCTCTACAGGGCCCATCACGAGCAGCGCCAGGAGGCGGCCGCCGCACGCTTCGCCGCCTCCCACGAGTGGGACAGAGGCGGTGCGGTCGAGAACGAGGAGGAGGAAGCCACAGAAGTTCGGCAGGTAAGCCGCCGGGAGTCCGCCGTCGACTACCAGCGGGCCTCCAGCGAAGTGCTGGAGCTAATCGGCAGTGGAACAACGTTCCTGGTCGATCTTCAGCGGATGATCCCCGGACTGCACGTTGCCGAATTCACCGAACGGGAAGTGCGGGCCATCCTGGACAACCACCGGCGGATCCGGGCCGCGCTCGACTGGTGCGACTCCGCGCTGTCGACCGGCGACAAGACCATGGACGACGAACTGGCCCGCATCCTGAGCGAAGGAGATGACCAGCCATGACCAGGCAGGCCCGCGCAGCGTCCCCGGGCGCCCGCACGCGGGCGGCCCCTGTGCCCACCCAACACCTCGCCGAACTCGCCTGGCACCTGTTCGACGAAGCTGGTGATGATGTCCTTCTCCCCCGAGAACACATCACCGATCGCATCCACGCGACCGACGGACAGTTCGAGCGTGCCAAGGGCTACATCCGCGACCACGTCACCATGGAGAAGGGGAAGGCGTTCCTCGCCTACCGCGGCGGCTACATGATCACAACCGATCCAGCAAAGATCGCTGAGAACGCGTCGCTGCGGATGCGCCGGATCAACACAGAACTACGCCGCCTCTTGTCCGGGGCGATCAACCCTCTCGGTGACCAGGTCGCCGACTACGAGGTTCTGGCCATGTTCCAGGACGAGATCGCCCACATGACCCGCACCTACGACCGAATGAGCAAGGCCACCCTGACCATGCCGAAACCGGTGAAGATCACCAAGGCCAAGCGGCGCAGCCGCGCCACCGCCCGAACCTGACGCCCAAAAGCTGAGATAAGCGCGATGGCGCGTCCGTCGAGATGCCGCCCGTCCAGCGCTGCTGCCCTCTACCGCGCGCTGGACGAACTCGGAGCTGCCCCCACACCAGACCCGGAACTCCGGCCAACCGGCCCGAAACGCACCGACACGGCCCTACTACTCGGTGTCCTCCTCGCCAAAACGGAACTCGACGCCGCCATACGCGCCGACCCCGCCCAGGAACCCCCGCGCGGCCTGACCCAGCTCCTGACCGGATACCGCTCCGTGGTGTCCTCGCCCAACGACGAAACCCGCTTGCGGCTCCTCAGCATTCGCCTTATGCGCACCGCAGTCGAGGCCACCCTCGACGAGAACCCGAGCACTCTCGCTCATGCGGCCGACAACGCCGCGCTCGCTGCTGCCGCACTTATCGACGCCGACCGGCTCCAACGCACTGGCAACAACAGGACGGCCGTCCGCACAGCGGTCAAGGCCGCCACCCAGTCACTCCAAGCAGCCGTCAACACCCTCAGTAGCAAGTCCGGCAGAAGCTACGCACCCTAGCTCCCACTGCCCTTATCCGACGTCGGCCTGAACGGCACGGGGCTCGCCCGGCCTGTGGGACGGGGTCCTGGCGTCGGCGGGCGGTATCTATTCGTCGTGGAGTTCAGCGCGGACGCAGCGCGAGGGCTGGAAGGCGTACAGGTCGAGAAACGCCGGGAAGCTCGGCCAGGCCGGGGCCGCCCTCGCGGACCCGGACGGTGATGCGGCGGCGCCGGGCCGTTGACCTGACCGCGCCGGACCGGCCTGCCTCCCACCTTGCGTCCTTCGGCCAAGGGCCGGATGACGATGGCGTTGGCGCGCTCGCACGCGTCAAAGCAGCCGGTGCGCCGGCCCAAGCCAATACGGTCATCCGTTCCCCACCCCATCCGTCACGGTTTCTTCACCCCGCAGGGCCTCCCCCGCCCGCTCCCCCGCTGGTACGCCTGTCCCGTGAAGACCACCATGACGCGCGCCGCAATGGTCGCCGCCCTCACCCTCACCGCGCTCCTCTCCCCCGTCCACGCCGCCGGAGCCGTCCCGGCCACCGGCGCTCAGGCCGAGACAGCCCCTGCCGCCGCGCAGACGGTTCGGATCGGCGAAGCCGTCAACCGGCTGCCCGTACGGACCGAGGACCGTACGGGCTACGAGCGCAGCAAGTTCAAGCACTGGAACTCCGGTCTCAAGCCCGACGGCTGCAACACCCGGAACGAGGTCCTCGTCTCCGAGGCCGTCACCGCGCCCACCATCGGTGCCCGCTGCGCCCTGACCGGCGGCAGCTGGTACTCGTACTACGACGCGAAGACGGTCACCCCCGCCTCCGCCCTCGATATCGACCACATGGTGCCGCTGGCCGA